>DAICZO010000538.1 GCA_027311125.1 Acidobacteriaceae bacterium | reverse complement strand
CCTCCATCCCGGCGGACGCCTCGGCAAACGACTCGCCCGCGTCCGCGACCTCATGCACTCCGGCGAAGCACTCCACCACGTCGCCCCCCACACCCCCATGCCGCAGGTCATCTACGAGATGTCCCGCAAAAAACTCGGCATGACCACCGTCCTCGCTCCCGACCAAACCCTCCTCGGCATGACCTCCGATGGAGACCTCCGCCGCCTACTCGAACGCGACGGCTCCAACCTCCTCGCCCACACCGCCAGCCAGATCATGAACCCCACCCCCATCACCATCGACCCATCCGCATGGGCCGCCAACGCGCTCGCCCTCATGGAAGAGCGCAAGATCACCTCACTCATCGTCACCAACCCCGACGGCCAGGCACAAGGCGTTCTCCACATCCACGACCTCTGGAAGCCAGCCTGACCAACGCACACACCTCTGCGCCATCGCCCAGCAGGCAAGTCCAAACGTTATCCTGTACCTAATCCCACCTGCCGCTACCCACACCTACCCTGGTGCGGAAGCTCTGCTCCTGGTGCGGAAGCTCTGCGCCTAGTGCGGAAGCTCTGCTTCTAGTGCGGAAGCTCTGCTCCAACCTTCACAACCTTCTCCACCTGCGGAGTCACCATCGTGCTCGTGTCCTTCATCGCAGCAATCGCAGCATCGTAGCGGCCCGCCAGCGAGTTCATCCGGATCACAGCCATCTCTTCCAGCATCTTCATGCCGTCTTTCAAATAGCTCATGCGGCTCCGCTCGTCATGCCCCCACGTCACCGGAACCTCGCGAATCACATACTTCAGCTTGAGCGCGATAAACAGAATCTCCGGGTCAAAACCCCATCGCTCAATCGTCTGCAACCGGAAGATCACCTGCGCCGCCGAACGCTTGAACGCCTTGAACCCGCACTGCGTGTCCTTGAACGGCAAACCCATCACCGTGCGCGTAATCCAGTTGAAGCAACGCCCAAAAAACTGCCGGTACAAAGGCTGATGAATCGTCTGCCGGGTACGGTCCATCCAGCGCGATCCAATCGCAACATCCGCACCCGCTTCAATCGCCGCAATCAACCGCTCCGCCTCTTCCATCGGAGCCGACAAATCCGCATCGGTAAACATCACAATTTCGCCCGCAGCCTGCAGCAGACCGTTCCGAACCGAATATCCCTTGCCCTTGTTCCCAGGGTTCTGGATCAGGTGCAGCCGCGGATGATGCTCCATCCAGCGCTTCACGATCGCCGACGTATCATCCTTCGATCCATCATCCACCACCAGCACTTCCGCATCCCAGCTTCGCTCCGCAACGCAACTCATCACGCGCTCCAGCGCATCTTCAATGCGTGCGCTCTCGTTGTACGCCGGAATCACAATGCTCAACCGTGGATACGCCATAAACCTTGCCTCGCCGTGCCATCCTGCCTACGCAGTACACGTCTTCATTCAGTAGGAGGGGAGTCGGCAGCAACACCGGCCTTAATTATACTGTAACCATTAGACGCTCGATACAGTATTCGGGACTATTTCTTCTCCCCTCAATCCCACCCTCAAC
>DAICZO010000536.1 GCA_027311125.1 Acidobacteriaceae bacterium | reverse complement strand
GCCCTACCTCATGCGCCTGCCCGCACGAACCCCCAAACCCATCCCCGAAGACGCCATAGGCCACTAGCCCACGCGCAACAACTACTCCTGGCGCCGAGCCCGAAACTTGTTGCACAAAGCAAACTCGTCCCGCAACTCCGGCGTCCGCAGATTCTCCCGAACATGCGCCAGCCGCTGCTCCAGCGCCAGCAACGTATCCGCAATCGGCTGCGTGTTCGTCAACGCAACGTCCCGCCACATGCTGTAAGGACTCGCCCCCAACCGCGTCGTCTCGCGCAGCGCCCGGCCACCAATCGCCATAATCTCCGGAGCATCCCCAAACTTGTCTTCCAGCAACGCCGCCAGTGCCGTCGAAAGCATCTGCGGCAAATGGCTCACCCACGCGCACAACTCATCATGCCGTGCCGCATCCATATCCAGCGTCTGCGCCCCAAACCGCCCCACCCACTCCCGCCACTCTTTCTCCAGCGGAGTCGTATCGTTCCCCAGCGGCGTAAACAGCCACATCGCCCGGACAAACAAAAACGCATCCGCCAGCAACGCGCCGCCAGACTCCTTACCAGCCATCGGATGACCAGGCAAAAAACGTGCCCGCCCCGGCTGGTTGAACAACTCCCGAGCCAGTGTCTGTATCTCCAGCTTCGTGCTGCCCACGTCCGTCACCAACTGCTTCGGCCCCAGCATCGGTGCCAGCCGCTGCATCCAGTCCTTGATCGCCAGCACCGGAACCGCCAGCACAATCACATCCGCCTTCCGCAGCGCCTGTTCTTCGCTTAACGCTCCGCTCTCCGGCTCGTGGATCGCACGCCGTCGCAGCGCCGACAGATACTCCAGCCGGTTCGAGTCAATGCCCGTGATCTCACCTTCAAATCCCGACGCTCGCAGGGCGAGGCCAACCGATCCTCCAATCAGCCCCGTCCCGATAATGGTGATTCGTTCAATCATCCTCTACGCGATCGTCCGTCCAACCACCGGCGCCAGCAACCGCAGCTTCGCGATCAGGTCTTCCAGTTGCTTCGGATAAAGGCTCTGCGCGCCATCGCTCATCGCCTTGTCTGGATTCGGGTGCATCTCCATCAGCAAGCCATCCGCACCCGCAGCCACACTGGCCAGCGCCATCGGCGGCACCAGGTCGCGAATCCCCACCCCATGCGAAGGATCGCCAAACACCGGCAGGTGCGTCAGCTTCTTCAGCACCGGAATCGCAGAGATATCCATCGTATTCCGCGTGTACGTCTCGTACGTCCGAATCCCGCGCTCACACAACATCAGGTCGTAGTTGCCGCCCGAAAGAATATACTCCGCGCTCAACAACACCTCTTCGATCGTCGCCGAAATCCCGCGCTTCATCAGCACTGGCTTCCGTACATGGCCCAACTCCCGCAGCAGGTTGAAGTTCTGCATGTTGCGCGCGCCCACCTGGAAGCAGTCGATATAAGGCAGCATCAACTCAATCTGCGAGATCTCCATCACCTCGGTAATCACCAGCAGACCCGTCTCGTTGCTGACATCCCGCAGCAGCTTCAGCCCTTCCAGTCCCATGCCCTGGAAGCTGTACGGCGAGCTGCGCGGCTTGAACGCACCGCCCCGCAGAAACTGCGCCCCGGCCGCCTTCACCTGCTTCGCGCTCGTCAGTATCTGCTCCCGCGACTCCACCGAGCAAGGACCAGCCATAATAATCACCTGCTCGCCGCCAACCACCACCCCATTCGGAAACGTAACCTTGGTCCCCTCCGGCCGGAAATTCCGCCCAGCCAGCTTGTACGGCGAGGAGATCCGGTACGCATCATGCACGCCCCCCAGCACCTTGAACTCCGCCACATCAAAGTGGTCCGGCGTGCCCACGCCTGCCAGAATCGTCTGCGTCGCACCCGTCGTCCGGTGCACATTGAAGCCGAGCTCAACCATCCGCTCGATTACGAGTTGTATATGTTCTTCACTTGCCTGGTCCTGCATCGCAACGATCATGGTATTTGCTTCACTCTCTCTATTCGTAACTCAATTCAACACAAATAAATCTCGGGCCCAACTTCAACTGCTCTTCTGCAACCTTAGGAACTCTGCTTCTGCAACGACCGCATCACATCGATAATCCGCTCGTAGATGTCCACCATCTGCGCCTCGGACAACGGCCCCGGATTCACGCGGCGCACATGCTCAAACACCGTCTTCTCCCGCTGCGGCTCATACACTGGCAGCTCCGACGTCCGCTTCAGCTCGCCAATCGCCAGCGCCGCAGCCGCACGTGCGCTCAGCAGCCGCACCAGCTCCTCATCAATCCCGTCAATCTTCTCCCGCCAGCCATCAATATCCATCATCAAAACCTCGCTCCCAAATCCTGAAATAGTTCCTGCCTACGCCAGCTCCAATCATAACTGCGCCAGCCAGCCGTCTGCTCTCATCGCTCATCCCCGCAGCCCCGCGATAAACGCTCCTACCGCCGCCGCAGCCTGCTCCGGAGCCGTCTTCTCGATCAGCGCCACCAGCGCGCTTCCTATAATCGCCGCATCCGCAAACTCACCCACCGCCTTCACATGCGCCGCATTCGAGATCCCGAAGCCCACCGCAATCGGCAGCTCCGTAAACTGCCGCAAACGCGCCACCAGCTCCGACGCATCGCCCGCCACCTGCTGCTGCGTCCCCGTCACACCAACCCGCGAGATCGCATACACAAAACCCTTCGACGCACGCGCAATCGCCTTCAGCCGAGCATCCGGGCTCGTCGGCGCCGCCAGAAAAATCGGCGCCAGCCCATGCACCCGCATCGACTCCAGATACTCCCCGGCCTCTTCCACGATCATGTCCGTCAGCAGCACTCCATCCGCACCAGCCTCCGCCGCCGCCGCACAAAACTTCTCCATCCCCAGCCGTACCACCGGGTTCAGATACGAGAAGATCACCAGCCCGCACGCCGGCCGCTCCGTCCGCAACTCCTTCGCCAGCCCCAGCACATCCGTCAGCCGAGTCCCCTTCGCCACCGCCCGCTCGCTCGCCCGCTGAATCACCGGCCCATCCGCCAGCGGATCGCTGAACGGCACTCCCAGCTCAATCACGTCCGCGCCAGCGTCAATCGCCGCCAGTGCAATCGACTTCGTCGACGCCAGGTCCGGATCGCCTGCCGTCAAATACGCCACGATCCCCGGCTTCTTCGCAAAATTAATCGGCATGTGCCAGCGCCCCCTGCAGGTTCAGCTCTCGCGCCAGAATCCCCATATCCTTATCTCCACGTCCCGACAGATTCACCATCAGCACATCCGTCGTCGCCATCGTCGGAGCCAGCCGAATCGCCTCTGCCACCGCATGCGCACTCTCCAGCGCCGGCACGATCCCCTCCGTCCGCGACAGCGTCACCGTCGCCGCCAACGCATCCGCGTCATTGCACGACACGTACGTCGCCCGCCCCGAGTCATGCAGCATCGCATGTTCCGGCCCCACGCTTGCATAGTCCAGCCCCGCACTCACCGAGTGCGTCAAACTCACCTGCCCCGCATCATTCTGCAGCACATAGCTATACGTCCCTTGCAGAACGCCCGGAACCCCGCCGCCCGCCGTCTGGAACCGCGCCGCATGCTCGCCCAGCGCTGTCCCCCGGCCACCAGCCTCTACCCCAATCAACTGCACATTCGCATCCGGCAGAAACTCATAGAACGCGCCAATCGCATTCGCGCCCCCGCCCACACACGCCACAATCGCCGTCGGCAGCTTGCCTTCCATCTCCAACACCTGCTGCCGCGCCTCAATCCCAATCACCCGATGGAAGTTCCGCACCATCGTCGGATAAGGATGCGCCCCCAGCGCGCTACCCAGGATGTAGTACGTCGACCGCACATTCGTCACCCAGTCCCGCATCGCCTCCGAGATCGCATCCTTCAGCGTCGCGCTCCCACCCGAAACTCCCCGCACATCCGCACCCAGCAGCCGCATCCGGTATACATTCAGCTCCTGCCGCCGCATGTCCTCATCGCCCATGTAGATCACGCACTCCAGCCCCAGCAGCGCGCACACCGTCGCCGTCGCCACCCCATGCTGGCCCGCGCCCGTCTCGGCGATAATCCGCTGCTTGCCCATCCGCTGCGCCAGCAACCCCTGCCCCAGCGCATTGTTGATCTTGTGCGCCCCCGTATGCAGCAGGTCCTCACGCTTCAAATAAATCTTCGCTCCACCCAACTGCTCACTCAGCCGCTTCGCATAGTACAGCGGCGTAGGACGCCCACAGTAGTGATGCAGCAGCCCATCCAGCTCCACATGGAACGCCGGATCAGCCTCCGCCTCCGCGTAAGCCACCTCCAACTCCTCCAACGCCGCCATCAGCGTCTCCGGCACATACCGCCCGCCATACGCGCCAAATCGCCCTGCAACCCCACTTACCGGATTCACTACCGTCGCTGCACTCATCCGTCTCTCCTCAACTTCCGTCCCCTGCACAAAACAAAAGCCGCAACTTATAAAGTCGCGGCTCGTGGGATATCGAATCAACTGAAACTCAGCAATCTTTCAGATGAACCTACTCCGCCGATGCCGCTACCGTGCGCCAGTAGCGGAAAGTAAACCAAAATCGGCTGGAAAAGGTCGTCATCTTGTGTTCCAAGATACACGCAAGCCAAAGTCCCCGCAACCCACACCGAGCTAAATCAAACATAATTATGTCGTCAACAACACATATACTTCGTTTTGAGCATCTCACTACCCAGAGGACGCAACCAGCACACCCGGCCGTCCCTGTCCCCTCCCGTCCTCCGCGGACCACGCTCTCAACCCCGCAGCCAACACCCGCAGCCAGAAAGAGACCATCTCGATGGCCCCCCCCATGTCTCCAGGATTCGATCCGGCGGCCTTCCTTGCCCACGCCGGTATAGGACGCAAGATCGTCCAATTCAAACCCAAAGCCCCCATCTTTACCCAGGGAACCGCCGCCGACACCATCTTCTACCTCCAAAAAGGCAGCGCGAAACTCACCGTAGTCTCCAAAACCGGCAAAGAGGCCACCATCACCCTCCTCAATCCGGGCGACTTCATCGGAGAGGAAGCCCTCGCCGCAACCGCCGGACTCCGCCTCGCCTCCGCCACCGCCATCACAGCCTGTCACGCCCTCCGCATCGACCGCGCCGAGATGATCCGCGTCATGCACGAAGAGCACACCTTCTCCGACCTGTTCCTCGCCTTTCTCCTCGCCCGCAGCATGAGAACCCAGGCCGATCTCGTCGATCAACTCTTCAACTCCAGCGAAAAACGCCTCGCCAGAATCCTCCTCCTCATGGCCGAATTCGGAAAACCCGGCGAACAGGAGACCCTCATCCCCAAAGTCACCCAGGAAACCCTCGCCGAAATGATCGGCACCACCCGCTCCCGCGTCAGCTTCTTCATGAACCGCTTCCGCAAACTCGGCTTCATCGAATACAACGGCCGCATCCGCGTTCACAAATCGCTCCTCAACGTCATCCTCTACGACCAGCCATCCCACAACAACTACGCCACCGCCTCGCTCCTCGGAACCACCCCCAACGAATCAAAAATCGCCAAAGAGACCGCCGAGAAGATTAGCAAAACGGAGCAGACACCCACCTAGCTCCTAGTCAAAAATTACACAGGGGCAGCCCTTAGATGCCCCTTGGAGGAATGAGATGCCCACACCTGCGATCAAACTTCTCATCGTCGACGATGAGCCAGCTACACGCACTCTCATGTCTCACATCTTCACCCAGCTCGGCCTCATCGTGCGCGCCGCCGAAGACGGCTTCGCTGCCCTCACCCACATCCGCCAGGACCCACCCGATCTCATCCTCTCCGACCTCAACATGCCCGGCATGTCCGGCTTTGAGCTCCTCTCCGTCGTCCGCCGTCGCTTCCCCGGCATCCAGGTCATCGCCATGAGCGGCGCCTTCTCCGGAGACAACATCCAGGTCGGAGTCGCCGCCGACGCCTTCTACGAGAAAGCCACCGGCCTCGCCGCCCTCATGGACCTCGTCCAGAATCTCGCCAACCCCGAAACCCAGACCATCCCCTAC
>DAICZO010000531.1 GCA_027311125.1 Acidobacteriaceae bacterium | reverse complement strand
AGTCGGTGGGGATTGCGGTGGAGGATGTAGCGACGGCGAAGTTGGTGTTTGAGCGGTGCGGCGGGAGATTGTAGCCAGGAGTTGTGGGTGCGACGGTGCGGGATCTGGGTAGGGGGAACAGCAAAACGGCCCCCTCGGGTGGAGGAGGCCGCTGTGGGGTGGGGTTGGATTACCAGCCGCGATTTTGCATCATGTCGGCCTCTTCGATCATGCCGACGGCCAGGCCCTTCATGGCGCCGAGGCACTGCTCTGAGGCTTCGGCGAGAACGACCGGATCGTTGAAGTGGGTGGCGGCACGGACGATGGCTTTGGCGCGGGATTCGGCTTCGGCGCGCTCGTCGGGGCTGAGGGGGTTGCCGGCGGGGTCGAGTCCGACTTCGAGGCGGATGTTGCCCTCCTTCATTAAGATTCCGGAGCCGACGAAGACGGTTTGTGCGCCGAGCTGCATCATGAGCGCTGCGTCGGCGGGGGTGGCGATGCCGCCAGCGGAGAAGTTGGGGACGGGGAGCTTGCCGGACTTGGCGACCATGACGACTAGTTCGTAAGGGGCGCGGAGGTTCTTGGCTGCAGCGTAGAGCTCCTGCTCGTCGAGGACGGTGAGAGCTTTGATCTCGGAGGTGATCTGACGCATGTGCTTGACGGCGTGGATGACGTCGCCGGTGCCGGGCTCGCCCTTGGTGCGGATGAGGGCTGCGCCTTCGTTGATGCGACGGAGGGCTTCGCCGAGGTCCTTGGCACCGCAGACGAAGGGAGTCTTGAAGGCGTGCTTGTCGATGTGGTGGAGTTCGTCGGCGGGGGTAAGGACTTCGGACTCGTCGATGAAGTCTACGTCGAGCTGCTCGAGGATCTGGGCTTCGACGAAGTGGCCGATGCGAGCCTTTGCCATGACGGGGATACTGACGGCCTTCTGGATGGCTTTGATCATGCCGGGGTGGGACATGCGGGCGACGCCGCCCTGGGCACGGATCATAGCCGGGACGCGCTCGAGGGCCATGACGGCGACGGCACCAGCCTGCTCGGCGATGATGGCCTGGTCTACGTCCATCACGTCCATGATGACTCCACCTTTGAGCATCTCGGCGAGGCCGGTTTTGAGACGGAGTGAGGAAGAGGCGAAGTTGCCGTTGGTGGTGTGGTCTGCCATTACGAATCTCCTTTAGCGTTGCGGCTTCACGCCATGCTGAATACCGTCTGTCCGCGAGAACTCAAGTTTAGCAGTTTTGATGGTAGGGAGCGGGGGGTTGGCGGAGGAGGCACGATGCGATTGGATTTAGCGAAAAATTCAACGGGGATTTATATGAATTGTCCGTGGCGGGACAGATGCTGAGAATTGGAGTAAGTGTATGTGGTGGTTGATGGGTGTTCCGGAGGGACGATGCAGGCTGAGCTGACGATAGTGATTCCGGCAAAGAATGAGGTGGCGATGCTGCCGAAGCTGTTGAACTCGTTGTGCCGACAGGACTATGCGGGGATGGGGCAGACACGGGTGCTGGTGGCGGATGCGGGCTCGACCGATGGGACTGTGGAGGTGGCCCTGAGCTATCGCGACCGGCTGCAGGTGGAGGTGGTTGCGGGGGGATTGCCGTCGGTGGGCCGGAATGCAGGGGCACGGTTGGCGACGACCAAGTATGTCCTGTTTCTGGATGCGGACGTGGAGTTGCCGGAGCCGACGCTGCTGCGGCGGGCGTTGTGGCGGATGCGGCGCAGAGAGTTGCACCTGGTGACGACGAACATTGCTTGCCGGGAGGGTGGTTGGCTGGATGATGCCCTGTATGCGGGTAACAACCTGATGCAGTATGTGGGGAGCCTGGTGAAGCCGTTTGCGACGGGGATGTTCATGCTGTTTGACCGCGAGGTGTTCTGGGAGCTTGGTGGGTTCAATGAGCGGGCTTTGTTTGCCGAGGACTACCTGTTGTCCAAGGGGGTGGCGACGAGCCGGTTCCGGATTGTGCGGGGCAAGGTGCTGACGACGAACCGGCGCTTCCAGAAGCTGGGGCATCTGCGGATGGTGCTGATGTTTTTGCAGACGGCGCTGCATAGTTGGGATGATGAGTATTTTCTGCGGGATCGTGGGTATTGGGGAGAGGCTTGAGGGCAGGGAATAGGGAGTAGGGAATAGGGAGTAGAAGGCTAGGGT
>DAICZO010000529.1 GCA_027311125.1 Acidobacteriaceae bacterium | reverse complement strand
GCCAGCACCGGCCCAAAGATCTCTTCCTGCGCCAGCCGAGCCGTCGGCAACACATCCGCAAACACCGTCGGCTCCACATAGTACCCGCCGTCCGCTGTCTCCACCGCCGCGCCCCCCTGCAGCAAACGACCCTCGCCCTTGCCAATCGCAATGTACTCCAGCACCTTCGCATACGACCGCGCGCTGATCACCGGCCCAGCCGCAAAGTTCTCTGCCGGGTCGCCCACCTTGATCTTCGCCACCCGCGCCTGCAGCTTGTCCAGAAACGTGTCGTACACCTTCGCATCCACAATCGCTCGCGAGCACGCCGAGCACTTCTGACCGTTAAACCCGAACGCGCTCGCCGCCACGCCCTCCACCGCCCAGTCCAGATCGCAATCCGCCTCGACGATGATCGTGTCCTTCCCGCCCATCTCCAGGATCGTCCGCTTGATAAAAAGCTGCCCCGGCTGTGTCTTCGCCGCCGCTTCATGAATCTGCAGCCCTACCGCCTTCGAGCCCGTAAACGCAATAAACCGTGTCTGTGGATGGGCCACCACCGCACTGCCAAACTCCGGCCCCTCGCCCTGGCACAGATTCACCACCCCATCCGGCAGCCCCGCCTCTTCCAGCAGGCTAAAGAACCGTGCCGCGATCGTAGGCGCATCCACCGAAGGCTTCAGAATCACCGTATTCCCGCACACAATCGCCGCCACCGTCATCCCCGCCATAATCGCAAACGGAAAATTCCACGGTGGAATTACAGCACCCACCCCCAGCGGTATGTAGCGCAACTGGTTACGTTCTCCCGGAAACTGGATCGGAGTCGTCGCCCCATCCAGCCGCAGAGCCTCCCGCGCATAGAACTCCAGAAAGTCGATCGTCTCGCCTACATCCGCGTCCGCCTCCGCCCAGTTCTTGCCCACTTCCACCGTCAGCCACGCGCAAAACTCAAACCGCCGCTCCCGAATCATCTTCGACGCCCGCAGCAGCAGCTCCACCCGCTCCTGTACCGGCGTCCGGCTCCACGTCGCAAACGCCGTCTGCGCCGCCGCCATCGCCTCCGCCACATGCTCCGCACCCGCCCGCGAGTGCACGCCAATCACCTCGGCCGGACGCGCAGGATTCGTCGACACGATCTTGCCCGCCGTCGAAATCCGCTTCCCGCCCAGCACCAGGTCGTACTCTTTGCCCAACTGGCTCTTCACCAACGCCAGCGCCACTTCCATCGCACGTTTGTTCTCCGCCTGGCTAAAGTCCACAAACTCTTCGTTCCGGAACGCCGGCAGGGAAGTCAAAGAAACAGTCGTCATAGCAGTCCTCTTCCATTCATTTCTAGCGCCTGCACCTTGCAGTCGGCGCTGCTCATTGTTCTTACGCAAACTCTCACGTTCACCACGCCAGCAGCCATCACCATCAGCCGCCCTTGGTCAACTCTTCGGTCGCTTCCGACATCTTCGCCGTCCGGTCCAGCTTGTCCCAGTTGAACGGTTTGCCATCGATCGCCCGCTTCAGTGTCTTGAACAGCACCACCGAAAACACCTGCCGATAGCTGAACCGCTGAATCCATATATGGAACAGCAGCCAGCCATCTCCCTTACTCGCCGGATGCTTCCGCTCCAACGCAAACGCCAGCGCCGAAGCCAGAAAGTCGATCAGCAAAAACGCCAGGAAGAACGTCAGTAGCTTGTAGAAACTCGCCGTCGAAGCCGTCTCCGGATGGAAGTGTTTATCCAGGAAGTAATGAATCACCCCCGCCACAAACATCAGGTCAATCAGCGGAGACAGCAGTGGCAACAATATCTGGAAGATTAAAATATTCGGCAGCGCAAACAAACCCATCGCCCGATGCTTGCTGATCGCACCGCGATGCTTGAAGATCGCCTGCAGTATCCCGAACGACCACCGGAACCGCTGCCGCATCAGGCCATCCGCATTCACCGGAGCCTCCGTAAACGCCAGCGCCTGGTCTTCGTAGATCACCGAATATCCCTGCTCCAGTAGGTTCATCGTCAGGTCCGCATCCTCTGCCACCGTGTTCGAGTGGTACCCGCCGCCAATCTTCACCGGCGCCGTTCGCCACGCACCAATCGCCCCGGGCACCACCACCACCACGTCGAACAGGTCCAGCGCACGCCGCTCAAAGTTCTGGCTCGTGATGTACTCCAGTGCCTGCCAGCGCGTCCACAGATTCACGCGGTTGCCCACCTTCGCATTACCCGCCACAGCTCCAATCACCGGGTTCGCAAAGTGGGGCACCAGCCGCGCAATCGCATCGTGCGCAATCACCGTATCCGCGTCGATCCCCACATATAACTCTTCCTCAAAATGCTCCAACGCAAAGTTCAGCGCCTCAGCCTTTCCGCCATTCGCCTTCGTCAGCACCGTCAGCCGTCCCGACGCAATATCCTCCGGATACGCGGCCTTCGCCACCTCGTACGTCTTGTCCTTCGAGCCATCGTCAATCACGATGATGCGAATATTCTTGTACGTCGACATCATCACCGAGCGAATCGTCCGCACGATGACCTTCTCCTCGTTGTACGCCGGAATCAGCACTGCCACCCGCGGCTCGTAACCCGGCCCCGCATAGTTCTTCCGCTTCCGCACGCGGTCGATCGTCGCGCACACCCCAATGATGATCAGC
>DAICZO010000528.1 GCA_027311125.1 Acidobacteriaceae bacterium | reverse complement strand
GAGGCCTGTTGAATCAAGCATTTCTGCCGATAAACCGCAGTACCGGCGATCGCGCCACCGTCGGTAATCGCATAGCGAAGCATGTCTCCCAGTGTAGGGGGCAGCCAGCCCTCTGTGGTACTTTCAAGTCATACGGTGCGTCTTATTTCTGATGCTTCTGGCCCTGCTGGCTCTTCCGCCGGGGTCATCAACCGCGACCTGAATGAACTACGCCACAGCGAATGAGTAGTCCAAATATGAGTAGTGTGTACGATCTAATCGTCATCGGCTCCGGGCCAGCCGGACAGCGCGCAGCAATCTACGCAGCCAAGCTCGGGAAAAAGGTCGCTCTCGTCGAAATGCGCGAGGTCGTCGGTGGTGCCTGTATCAGCACCGGCACCATCCCCTCCAAAACCATGCGCGAGGCCGTCCTCCACCTCTCCGGATACAACTACAAGTCCATCTATGGCATGAACTACCGGGTCAAGGAACGCATCACCATGGCGGACCTCGCCTTCCGCGTTCAACACGTCATCAAAACCGAGATCGACGTCACCGAGGCCCAGCTCTCCCGCAACAACATCGAGATGCTCGTCGGCACCGCCTCCTTCGAAGACGCCACCCACATCAAGGTAACCAACTCCAAGGGCTCCACCGTCTACGAGACCGCCAACGTCCTCATCGCCACCGGAACCAAGCCCGCCGCCTCCCCCAAAGTCCCCATCAACGGGCACACCATCATCAACTCCGACCTCGTCCTCGACCTCCCCGCGCTCCCCAAAACCCTCATCGTCGTCGGCGGCGGCGTCATCGGTGTCGAGTACACCTGCATGTTCTCCGCCCTCGGCGTCCGCGTCACCCTCATCGAGCGCCGACCCCGCCTCCTCGAGTTTGCCGATCAGGAGATCATCGAGGCCCTCAGCTACCACCTCCGCGACTCCCGCGTCCCCATGCGCCTCAACGAGGGCGTGGAGTCCGTCGAAGAGATGCCCGACGGAACCGTCGTCGCCAACCTCGAATCCAAGAAAAAAGTCCAGGGCGACGCTCTCCTCTACGCCGTCGGACGCCAGGGCAACGTCGACGAACTCAACCTCGCCGCCGTCGGTATCGAATCTGACTCCCGCGGACGCATCCCCGTAGACAAGGACTTCCGCACCAAGGTCCCCAACATCTTCGCCGGTGGCGACGTCATCGGCTTCCCCTCGCTCGCCTCCGTCTCCATGGAGCAGGGACGCATCGCCGCCGCCCGCGCCTTCGGCGACGAAACCATCCTCTCCAACCCCAGCTTCTACCCCTACGGCATCTACACCATCCCCGAGATCAGCTTCATCGGCAAAACCGAAGAGCAGCTCACCGAAGAAGACGTCCCCTACGAGGTCGGCGTCGCCTACTACCGCGAGATCGCCCGCGGCCAGATCCGCGGCGATACCACCGGACGCCTCAAGCTCATCTTCCATCGCATGACCCACGCCATCCTCGGCGTACACATCATCGGCGAAGGCGCCAGCGAACTACTTCACATCGGCCAGGCCGTCATGGCCCTCGGCGGAAAGCTTGAATATTTCGTCGATACCGTCTTCAACTATCCAACGCTCGCAGAATGTTATAAAGTGGCGGCTTTCAACGGGTTGAACCGCGTCAGTAAGTTTGAATAAGTTCGCGCGACCCAGGAGGCAGACAACCCATGGCTAAATCGATTGGCGTCACTCTTTCCGAACGTATCCTCGCAGGGCTGGTCGTCGACCACCACCTCCAGGGACCACTCTGCTGCTACCCCCAGAATCAGGAAGAAGTCGACGCCCTCGTCGAGCTTCCTACCGATAGCCTCGTCCGCACCATCGCCGACGAGATCGTCGCCTGCGCCGCCGGTGCCACCGACATCGCAGCCATCGGCGTCGCACTCCCCGGCCTCATCCGCAACGGCGTCGTCGAAGAAGCACCCAACCTCCCCCAGCTCAAGGGCGCGCGCATCGGCGTCCTCCTCACCGCCGAACTCGTCTCCCGCGGCTTCAACACCTCCGTCAACATCCTCAACGACGCCGACGGCATGGCCGCTGGTCTCGCCGCCCGCCACGGCAAACTCGATCACCTCATCCGCGTCTGGACCCTCGGCGTAGGCATCGGCTACGGCCGCTACCCCTTCGCCCCCGGTGTCTGGGAAGGCGGCCACACCGTCGTCACCCTCGACGAGAAAGAGCAATACTGCGGCTGCGGCGGACGCGGCCACATGGAAGGCATCATGGGCCATCGCGCCATGCGCCTCCGCTTCCTCGATATGGAACCCGACGAGGTCTTCGCAGCCGCCAAAGCCGGCGATCCCCGCTGCCTCTAATTCAAACGCCTCTGGCACAAAGCCCTCGCCGCCGCCACCTCCACCACCATCCACATGGCAGGTACCGGCAAGTTCTACCTCACCGGCTTCAACGCCCGCTTCGTCGATCTCCCCATGCTCAAGGACTACCTCCAGCAGATGGTCAAAATGAGCCCTCTCCAGAGCTACTCACTAGAAATCGTCGAAGACAATCCCGAGATTCGCGTCATCGGCGCCGCCGTAGCCGCAGAGCTGGCCGCCGGCATCTAGCTGTAGCCATCTAGTTTCTGCACTCCAGCTCCCGCGCCCACCCGCTCTACCGCTGGCACAACGGGCAGTAGTGCGTCCCGCGCCCACCCACCACAATCTTTTTGATCGCCGTCCCGCATACCTTGCAGGCCTCGCCACCCCGGCCATACACGGTATGCTC
>DAICZO010000523.1 GCA_027311125.1 Acidobacteriaceae bacterium | reverse complement strand
CCTCAACGACGCCCTGCCCACAGACCCCGCCGCCCACTGGATCTGGCAGCCAGGCCCCTGGCTGGTCGTCGATCGCATCACCGGACACATCACCGCCCTGCATCTCCCCGACTTCGACCCCGCCCTCTCCGATGCCGTCTGGTTCCGCGACTACGCCGCCTACTGCGGCATCGCCACCACCGCCAAAGGTGGCCTCTTCGCCGTCGTCGCCAAGCTTGGCGCGCGCCGTCCCGTCGTGCTCAAGCAGATCGGCGCCTGGCCCCAGCCAAACCACTTCATCCCCGTCTGCCAACCCGCACACTGGCAGCGCCTTCCCGTCCGCGTCACCCTGCAACCCACCGCCGCAGAGCCCCTCACCTTCGACGTCGTCGGCTCTGCTTCCCTCATCGAAGAAGCCGACAACGAAGAGAACTAGCCCCTAACGTGCCTGCCCAACCCACCGCCCCACGCGTTACCATCAGATTCATCCATGCGCTATCTCGATAAATCCGCTCTCGGCCTCCACGAAGACTGGTACGGCAACAACGCCGCCATCTGCTGCACCTCCTGCGGCAAGGTCTTTCTCGTCTCCGCCGTGCTCCATCGCAAGGGCCGCAGTTGCCCCGCCTGCGGACTCTGCTCCGCCACCGTCACCAAATCGCAGGTCGCCATCACCGAACCCACCGACCTCCCAACCACCAAGGCCCACCCATGAGACTGCTGATCGCCTTCCTCCTGCCCTGGCTTACCTTCTTCACCATCGGCCGCCCGCTCGCCGGTATCGTCTGCCTTATCCTCCAGGTCACCCTCATCGGCTGGATTCCCGCCACCATCTGGGCCGTCTACGCCCTCAGCCAATACAACACCGACCAGAAGATTCGCCGCGCCCTCCGCTCCTGATCCAGCCGCGTGCGGCTGCCTGCCACGCCCGCCCGGCGGTATCATCAACCTATGTCCTCCCCCGCGCTCGTCCTCGAAGACCTCCTTCACGAAGCAGAGATCGCCCACGGCCATCTCTGTGCCGGCCAGATCCTCGGCGTCCGCATGGCCATGCTCGGCTGCGAGCG
The DNA here is from genome assembly GCA_027311125.1 of Acidobacteriaceae bacterium. Lineage (GTDB taxonomy): Bacteria > Acidobacteriota > Terriglobia > Terriglobales > Acidobacteriaceae > Edaphobacter. Next base: position 9,884 of record DAICZO010000523.1, on the reverse strand, counting down.
CCTCGGCGTAGAGGACCCCCGCGGCCGCCTCTCCCCCAAAGACCGCAAGCGCCTCGTCACCTTCGTCGAGATCGACCGCTGCGCCACCGATGCCATCGCCGTCGTCACCGGCTGCCGCCTCGGCAAACGCGCCCTCAAGTTCCGCGACTGGGGCAAGATGGCCGCCACCTTCATCGACCTCGCCTCCCCGCTCCATCAACCGGAACAGGCGCCCGTCTACAAAGGCATCCGCATCGCCGCACTGGAGTCCTCCAAGGCCCGCGCCCGCGAGCTGTATCCCCACATCGAAAACAAGAATCAGCAGCAGATGCTCGCCTACCGCGAGATGCCCAACGCCGACCTCTTCTCCGAGCAGTGGGTTCAGGTCCCGCTTCACCCGCGCGAGATGCCCGGCTACAAATCCGCACGCATCGCCTGCGACCACTGCGGTGAAGGCATCAACTACGACCGCCACGTCCTCATCGCCGGCCAGACCCTCTGCCAGTCCTGCGCGGCCCCCGAGACCCGCTACTACCAGCCGCTCGACATTCAATCAACAACAAATAAAGCTCGCTGACGTTCGATAAAACATACGAAATAAACACGCCAGAAGCGCACCCGCGCTGCGTCAACCTTCAACACACACACGCTGACCTCCTCGCTGCACCATCCTGCAAACTACAACTTTCGTGGCACTCCCTGCTGCCACATACACCTTGTTGCCCACTCTGGTTACAACTAACCTGTGCAAGTCACACCAGTACTAACGGCAAGATAGGGTGTTGTGTATGCTGCAAGCCAATAGCCCCCTGGCCACGGAACGCGGAGTCACCATGCAACCGAGTTACCCTCGCATCGATAGCCGCTTCACGTCGGCTCTGTTCGCGTCTCTGCTGCTCGCTGGTACGCTACTCGCTGGCACGCTTCTTACGGGCTGCGGCTCTGGCATCAATCCGCAGATCGCTGCGGCCATCGCTGCACCTGCAGGCTCGGTTCGCGTCAATCAGACCCTTCAGATTCAGCCAGCTACCCCGCTCACCGCATCCACACTCTCCTACTCTGTCAACGGCGTACCCGGAGGCAACGATGCTGTAGGCCACATCAGCAGCACGGGCCTCTATACCGCACCGGCCGTGGTGCCGTCGCCCAGCAACACCATCACGATCACCAGCGTCTCCTCGCTCGCACCCACCATCCCGCACTCCCTCAATATCGATATCTGGAATCCCATTCCACTCGTCACCGCCATCACCCCCGCCAGCTTTCCAGAAGGCACCGCCACCATCACCGTCACCGGATCGCAGTTCATCTACGGCGCACAGATCTACTGGAACGGCGTCCCCGTGCCGACCACGTTCCTCTCCAGCACCTCGCTTGCCGCCTCCGTCTCTGGTCCCAATCCCGGAACCTACACCCTCACCGTCGGCAATCCTGATCCCGGGGCCTCCCTCTCCACGCAGGTCGCCGAGCGCGTCGTTCCCGGCCAGGTCGTGCTCGCTCTGCAGACCTACGGCGGCACCAGCGTGCGCGTCGGCAATCGCCTCAGCTTTGGCATGACTATCAACGGCACCAACAACACCGGGATCAACTGGCTGGTCAACGGAGTGCCCGGAGGCAACGCCCAGACCGGAACCATCGTTGCCAACGCCAACGGCGGAGCCACCTATACCGCTCCCCTGATCGTCCCCACCCCCAGCAACATCGTCACCCTCACCGCCGTCAGCGTAGACGATCCCACCGTCACGCTCAATCAAAACGTCGCGGTCATGAATCCCATTCCGGTCCTGCTCGCCGCCGCACCCAGTACCTTCAATCCTGGGCAGTCTACCGTTGTACTCACCGGCAACAGCTTCATCAGCGGAGCCCAGGTGCTGCTCAACGGCGCACCGATGCCGACGGTCTTCGATAACGGCGGCCAACTCACCGCCACCCTCACCCTACCCGATGCAGGCACCATCGACCTGCAAGTCCTCAATCCCGCGCCCGGTCCTGCCACCTCCGGCGATCTCATCGCCCAGGTCAATGGCAATCCGCCTGTGCCGCTCGTCACTCCCGAAGACGCCGCTCGCTTCCTCACCCAATCCACCTTCGGTGCCACCGATGCCGACATCCGCCACCTCGGCAAGATCGGTTACCCGGCCTGGTTCAACGAGCAGTTCAACGCACCTCCAACCCTCCACGTCCCCGCCGTCGAACAATCCATCCTGCTCAGCAATCCACCCTGCGCCACCGGCGATACCAAGTGCTATGCCAAGCTGCTCATGCAGGATTCCAACCAGCAGACCTACCTCTACCAGTCCTTCTGGCAGCAAGCGCTCACCGGCAACGACCAACTGAGGCAACGAGTCAAGTACGCCCTAACCCAACAACTCGTCATCTCCGGAGCCGATGCCACCGTCGGCAACATGTCGCGCGGCATGGCCAACTACTACGACGTCCTTGGCGCAGATGCCTTCACAAACTTCCGACAGATCATGCAGGACGTCACCCTCAACCCCATGATGGGACTCTTCCTCTCCTCACTCGCCAACGACAAAGGCGACGCCAACCGCGATCCCGATGAGAACTTCGCCCGCGAAGTCATGCAGCTCTTCACCATCGGCCTCTACCAGCTCAACCCCGATGGCACCCAGAAGCTCGATCCCACCGGACAGCCCATCCCCACCTACTCCAACAACGACGTCATGGGCCTCGCAAAAATCTTCACCGGATTCAGTTGGAACGTCCCCGGAGACCTTAGCGACAGCGCCTGGTACAACTGCTGCAAATACATCGGTCCCGGCTTCGGCGAAGACCTGCTCCCCATGCAGAGCTACCTCAATCACCACTCCATTCTGCAGAAGGACTTCCTCGGAGTCAGCATCCCCGCATCCGCCCAGCCCGACCCCAACGGCGACCTCAAGTTCGCACTCGACACCATCTTCAACCATCCCAACCTGCCGCCCTTCGTCTCCAAACAATTGATTCAACACCTCGTCACCAGCAACCCCAGTCCGGCCTACGTTGGTCGTGTCTCCGCCGTCTTCAGCGATAACGGCTTTGGTGTACGCGGAGACATGAAGGCCGTCCTCCAGGCCATCCTGATGGACGACGAAGCCCGCAACACCGTCGCTGCCAACAGCAACGTACAATCCGGCAAAGTCCGCGAATCACTGCTCCGCTACACCGAATGGGCCCGCGCCTTCACCGCGCAATCCCGCAGCGGCGTCTTCAACCTCGGCACCGTCGAAGATCGCATCTTCGCTCTCGGCGAGATGTCCCTGCGCTCCCCCACCGTCTTCAACTGGTTCGCCCCCGGCTACGTCCCACCCGGTACCAGCATCGAGAAGGCTGGCCTCGTCGCACCCGAGATGCAGATGACCGACGTCTCTACCGTCGTCGGATATCTCAACTACATGCAGAGCGCCGTGGCCTCCACCGCCAGCGGCGGTCCAGACACCTACTCCAACTACACCACCGAGCTGGCACTCGCAACCACGCCTGATATACTGCTCGATCGCATCAACCTGCTGCTCATGGCTGGCACCATGGACGCCAACCTGCGCAGCCAGATCCTCTCTGCCGTCAACGCCATCGCCATCCCCACGGCCGACCAGAACGCCATCAACGCTGCGCTCCTCAACCGCGTACGAACAGCCGTCTACCTCACCTTGGCCTCGCCCTCGTTCAGTGCACAAATCTAGCCGAACCATCTTCGCTGCAGTTCGTCTCAACAGGCTTCAACCGTTCCACCGGAGCGCCCTATGATCAAGCACGACCTATCTCGACGCAGCTTTCTCCGCACCGCCTCCATGGCATCGTTCGCCGGCCTTACCGTCAGCCCCTTTCTGCTGGAACTCAACTCGCTCGCCGCCATGGCCGCGCAGACTGGCACCTCCGACTACCGCGCCCTCGTCTGCATCTTTCTTCAGGGCGGTAACGACGGCCACGGCACCGTCATCGCCACCGACCCCACCTCCTACAACGCCTTCACTCAAGCCCGCTCCGGTGCACCCGGTCTGGCCTACGCCCAAAGTGAGTTGCTCCCCATCACCCTCAAAACCCCACAGAGCGGACGCACCTTCGCTCTCAACCCCTACCTCGGCGGCGTGCAAAACCTCTTCAACGCCGGACGTGCCGCCATCATCGCCAACACCGGAACCCTCATCGCCCCCACCACCAAAACCCAGATCGCCAGCAGCTCCGTACCTCTGCCCCGCTCGCTCTACTCCCACTTCGCCCAGACCGCCGCCTGGCAGGCAATCGCCGCCAACGGCAATAGCAACGACCATCGCGGCTGGGGCGGCTCCATGGCCGACATCATTCAGAGCATGAACTCCAACTCCGCCTTCACCTGCATCTCCACCGCAGGTCAGGCGCTCTTCCTCTCCGGCGAGAGCACCTTCCAGCTCAACGTCACCGCCGCTGGACCCATCCCCATCTCCGGACTCGCCAACCCGCTCTTCGGACAGTCCGCAGGCTCCACCGCACTCTCCTCCATCCTCAGCGCCGACGAGACCAATCTCTTCGCCAGGGAGTACGAGGTCGTCATCGCTCGCTCCATCGCTGCTCAGGCCTCACTCGCCTCCTCCATGCTCGCCGCCGGGCCCACCGGTGTCCCCAATCCACCCCAGTACCTCGACCCCATCACCAGTAAGCTCACCAACAACAGTCTCGCCTCTTCCATGCAGACCGTCGCCAGAATCATCGGCGGCCGAAGCAGTCTCGGCGTCAGCCGCCAGATCTTCTACGTCCAGCTCGGCGGCTTCGATACCCACGATAACCAGGCCCCCCAGCACGCACGCCTCCTCACCCAGCTCGGTCAGGCACTGGAGTACTTCGACTCCCTCATGATCGCCGCCGGCCTCAGCAACCAGGTCACCACCTTCACCGCATCCGACTTCGGTCGCACCCTTACCGCCAACAGCGACGGCACCGACCACGGCTGGGGCAGCCACCACATCGTCACCGGAGGCGCAGTCCAGGGCCAGGATATGTACGGCCAATACCCCGTCATCGGCTCCAATCAGGCCAACGACATGGGCTCCGGCCGCCTTATCCCAACCACCGCCATCGAGCAGTATGCCGGTACCCTCGGCCGCTGGTTCGGACTCTCCGACAGCCAGATCAAAACCGTCTTCCCCAACTTCACCAACTTCGGCACCAACCCCTATCTCACCTTCATGGGCTAACCTTCATGGCAAAGCTCTGCCACAGGCCAACTCCCGCACAGCCCCGCAACCCCCGGTAAACTGGACTCTATGAACTGGACTACCGTACTCATCGTCTTGGCCTTCTTCGTCCTGCTCTATCTCCTCAAGCGTGTCGGCCAGATCTCCGCCAGGGACGCGCAGCAACACCTCAAAAACGGCGCACTCGTCATCGACGTCCGCAGCCCGGCTGAGTTCAAATCCGGCCATCTCCCCACCGCCATCAACCTGCCGCTCGACGAGATCGAAGTCCAACTCCCCCGCCGCGTCGCCAACAAGGACCACTACCTGCTGCTGCACTGTCAAAGCGGAATGCGCAGCGGCGTCGCCAGAAAAAAACTCCAGGCCCTCGGCTATCACAACACCTTCAACCTCGGCTCCTACCAGCGTGCGGCCGGTATCGTCGGCCAGCCATAGCCCGCAACGTCGCACCTAAACCGGTCGAAACCCACACTGCTTCATCGCCGACACCACCTCGGGATTCTGCATAAACGTCTTCCACACAAAGCCGCTGCGCAGATTCTCCGCCATCAGCAGGCTGATCCCCACATCGATCCCCACCACATCCGTGTCGTACCAGCCCTTGCCCGGATGGAACGCATCGCAGAACCCGTACCGCCCCCACGCATCCTTGCCGTACTTCTGCTTCAGCGAGCGCAGCACCCGCACGCAATCCACCGGCAAAAACGGCAGCGAACCCGCAGCCGCTGCCGGCACCACTGACCCATCCACCGGGCCCATCAGCGGAGGCCCGCCCCACACCGCATAGCCATGCTGCCAGTCCGACGCCGTAATCCCCCAGTAGTCGTCGTTATAGCCATGATTCAAATTCAGACAGAACGCCTTGTGCGCCCGCGTCGCCAGAATCGAATTCGTAAAGTAGTCCGCATAGTCATCCCGCTGCCGCGCAAAATCGAACCACGCATGCGAGTACTGGTGCACAAATAACGGCTCACGCCCACTGATGTAGTGATAGTTGCCATACCGGATATAGGGCCGCGTAAAGTGGTCCCAATACTCCGGCGAAACAGGATGCGTCGGCGACCCGATCGCCAGCAGATACAGCATCATCAGCTCGCAATACTCATCCCACCGATAACTCAGAAATCCCGTATCCGGATACCAGCCCATGGAGAACGTCCGCCCGCCATTCAGCATCCACGGCCAGTCCACGCGGCGATACAACTCATTCGCCAGCCGCGTAATCCGTGGGTCTTTGAAGTGTTCCCGGCACGTCAGCACGCCGCACAGAAAGATCGACGTATCTATCGACGACACCTCGCTGTCACTCGCCGGCTTACCCGTCCGCACATCGCTGAAGTGATAGAAAAATCCATGCTCATGCGGCATAGAGTGCAGGTGAAACTCCAGCGTCGCCAACACCTGCTTGCGGATGCGGGCCGCCGGCAGATAACCCCGCTGGCTCGCGATACACAACGCCGTCAGTCCAAACCCCGTCGCCGCTACGCTGGAGATGGTGCGGTCATCCATCGTTCCCGTCGCGTTTCGATTGCTCGCCCGGTCCAGCACCTGTCCGTTCGTTGCACTCGCCTGCTCGGCAAAGTACAAACACGCACTGCGCTCCAACTCATCCAGAAACGCAAAGTCCTCCGCCGTAATGCCATACGGCAGCGCCACCTGCTCACTACGCAGCGTCCGCGCCTGCAGCAACGGAGAGAACGGTGCCGCACCCGCCAGCAGCGCGCCCGCCAGCAGCTTCGTCGCGCTGCGTCTCGTCATCCTCGGTTGGCCGGGCACATCCGTCAAACTCATGCGATCGATCCGGCCCTCTGCTGCATCCACATTGCCATCTCACTCCATTCTAAAGACTCTTCCGAGAGTGTTGTGTATCCAGCAGACTCCCCCCATACCAATCAGCGGCTTGCAGCACTCGCCTTCACGGTAAACACCACCAGCCCCTGCGCCGGAACCCGAATCGAAAGCATCCCGCCATGCAGCATCATCTGCTCTGGCGGCGCAGCCTTACCCGCCACGCGCAGCGCTACAATCTGCTCGCGCGTCGGCGTCGCCGGACGACCCATCGCATCGAACGCCTTCACCACATTGCCGTGGTCCGCATCCAGTCGCCACACCTCCACCGCGGAGTCCGCTGCCACTCCCTCCAGCTTCACCGCAAACACCTTGTCCGCCCCCGCAGTCGCAGGCGGTGGCGTGTACGCAGCCCCCGTACCAAACGGCGGGGCATAGTTCCACAGCGCCACGGCCAACGAGCCATCCTTACTCCGCGTCGCCAGCACCGCATCCGACGCCACCGCAATCCGCCGCTCCCCCAGCCGATGCAGCATCGCAAACGCGTGGAACGCAGGCTTCGGAATCCCATCCTCCGCCATCAACCCAAAGCCACCATAGAACGGCGTACGCACCACGCCCTGCTCTTCAAACACATCCGAGAACGTCCAGTAACTCATCGCCTCCGTCAGCCCGTCGCACTGGCTGATCGTCCCCGCCAGCCACGGCCCCATATACACCGTGTCCGTCACATCGGGCTCATTAGCATAGCTCGCGTTGTACTCGCTGAAGATCAGCGGCATCTTCGGATACGCTGACGCAACAATCTCCCCATGCACCTTCTGCACCGAGCGACACACCATCCGGTCCCGCGGAATCTGCTCGTCCGTGCCCATCACATCCTTGGCCGTGTCGTTCGCATATACATGCGTACTCACAAAATCCACCGGAACCTGCTGCTGCTTGCAATGCTCCAGAAACGCTGGCACCCACGCCGCCTGCGCCGTCGCCGGACCACCCACGCGAATCCGCCCACTCACCGCCTTCACCGCCCGCACCGTATGGTCGTACAGCTCAAAATAACTCGCCTGCGCCGGCTTCCCCACCCAGAAGTCGATGTTCGGCTCATTCCACACCTCGAAGTACCAGTGCGATACCTCCTCGATTCCGTAGCGCGCCACCACATGCTGCGTAAACGCAGTAATCATCGCGTCCCACGCCGCATAGTCCTTCGGCGGAGACACATTCTGCTTGTACCAGAACGCATGTAGCGCCTTCGGGTCCGAGGCCATCTTCTGCGGCATAAAGCTCAGCTCCACAAACGGCCGAACCCCATGCGCCAGCAGCCCGTCGTAGATCTGGTCCACATACGAGAAGTTGTACACCGACCCACCCGACGCACTCTTCTCCGCCGCCTGTCCGGGGTTCACCGTCACCCGGTCCGGGTCATACACTCCCACGTCATCCATCAGAATCCCATGGAACCGCACCGCCTCAAATCCCGTCACCTGCTTCACCGCGCGCATATCGTCGCGATAGCTCTCCCGCAGCGATAACACCGCCCGTCCCGATCCAAACATCTGCTCCCAGAAGTGCGGAAACGGTGTCGTAGCCCCGTGCGCATCCACCGTCACCTCCACCCGCGCCACGCCCGTGCCATCCTGCGCCAAGGCGCTCTGCCCACCGCACAGTAAGCCCAACCCCACCACACCGCACCAAGCCGCCTGCTTCATCCGCTCTTTCATCCCAGCGCCACAATCACTCACCAAACACCCCCTGTGCCATCGCCATACGATCCGCACCAGTCTAGTCTGATGCTCCCACCCGCGGCGCGTGCATCCCACCACCCTGCCGCCATCCGCTTCCACCCCCTGCCAACGCCATCCACGCCACCAGCATCTATCCCCTCAGACGGGTCAGACAACACCCGCATTATGATGATCTGTACTTGATCACCTCCGGGAAGGAATCACCAGTGAACCCTGCAAGCCCCTGGCGCGAACGGCTGCACGCCCTACGCAACATGCCGCCCGTGCTGCTGATCCTCTGGGAGTCCGGGCCCTCCGTCGTCATCGGTGGACTCGTCCTGCGCGTTCTCGTCGCCGTCATGCCCTTCGCCATCGCTAAGGTGGCCCAGTACATCATCACTGACATCGCCGCCGTCCTGCGCGGTGCCCCCCTCGCCACCAACTTCTGGACACTCGTCGCCACCGAGGTCGCGCTCAACGTCTGCTTCGGCCTCCTCACCCGCGCCATTGACTACTCCGACTCGCTGCTCGCCAACCGCTACACCCAGCACGTCAGCGTCCGCGTCATGCAGCAGGCCGCCCGTCTCGACCTCACCACCTACGAGAACCCGCTCTTCTACGACCGCCTCGAACGCGCCCGCGTCCAGGCCACCGACCGCCTCGGCATGATCCAGCAGATGGGGCGACTCTTTCAGCAGCTCATCACCCCCCTCACCTTCACCGCCGCGCTCGCCTGGGCTTCTCCCTGGCTGGTCCTGCTGCTCACCATCGGCGTCCTCCCGTCCTTCCTCGGCGAAACCCACTTCGCCTTCCTCGGCTACGCCAAAAACTTCCGCCAGACCCCCGCCAAACGCCAGATGGACTACCTCCGCCAGGTCGCCGGCAGCCGCGAAGGCGCCAAAGAGGTCAAGCTCTTCGGCCTCAACAAATTCTTCACCAGCCGCTTCCAGGCCCTCGCCGACCAGATCTACCGCGAGGACGTCGCCCTCTCCCGCTCCAAGCTCGTCGTCGGCGGCCTGCTCGGCATCATCGGCACCCTCGGCTACTACGGTGCCTACGTCTACATCATCGTTCGCACCCTCCACGGCGCCTACGACATCGGCCTCTTCACCTTCCTCACCGCCGCCATCCAGCAGGCCAGCTCCAATCTCCAGCAGGTCTTCTCCACCGCCTCCGGCATCGCCGACCAGGCGCTCTTCCTCACCTACCTGCTCGCCTT
>DAICZO010000015.1 GCA_027311125.1 Acidobacteriaceae bacterium | reverse complement strand
CTAAACAAATCCTTCAGGCTCGGAATCCCAATCGTCAACGCAATCGGCTCCGTCGTATACCGCGTCAGGTACGCAGCCAGTCGATAGTACTCAAAGTAATCAGAGATCATCACCGTCTTGCCCACCGCAGCCAGCACATCCACCCGGGCCAGGAAATCATTCAGATTCACCTTTCCCTCCATCAGCAGATTGTGCATCGTGATCTCCATCAACTCTACCGCCACGCCCGTACTCAGCTCCGTCGCAAACTGCTGACTCGCGCACTGCAGCATGTCGATATTCACCTTCGTCACCGGGCGAAAACTCCCCCGCTCCACCAGGATCGGACGCTTGTGCAGCACCTCCGACGGCTGCAACACCTCCCCCGACGGCCCGAACATCGCCGCCCCACTCAGCCCCAGTTGCACCAGCTTCAAGCTCATCACGCGGTTATCAACATGCCGAAACGCCATGCCCGAAAACTCAATCATGTCGATCTCAATCCGCGCCGTCGTCAGATTGTCCAGCAGCGACTCCAGAATCAAATGCGGCTTATGATCCAGAAAAAATGCCGCATACAACAGGTTCACTCCCACCACCCCCAACGCCTGCTGCTGATGGGCATTCTCATGGTCCAGCATCCGCACATGCAGAATGATCTGGCTGTCGTCATCCCGCGGATACACCTGGTACTTGATCCCCATCCACCCATGACACTCATTTGTCCCTGAAAAATTCCGCGCCGAAACCGTATCCGCAAATGTAAAAAACGCCGTGCTATCCCCACGCGTAGTGCTCAACCGCTCAATATTCAGCGTGTGCTCATAGTCCAGCATGCTCTGCAAACGCTCCCGCGAAACATACCGCTTGCAGTGCCCATAGATCGCATCACTCACCGTCATGTCATAGGCAGACATGGATTTTGAGATCGTCCCCGCGGCCGCGCCCACCTTGAAAAACCACCGCGCAACCTCCTGTCCAGCGCCTATCTCGGCAAACGTCCCATAACGAGCCTCATCCAGATTCACCCGCAAAGCCTTCTGCGCAGTGCTCAACTTCGGACGAACATCTTCTTCAATCGAAGGCAGCAAAGTACACCTCGCAACAATCAGTGCGTCGTACCAGGAACAGACATGACCCCGCAGAACCAGTACCAGATCAACATCATCCAACAGCAGGTTCAGACAACCAATCGTCCCCGAAGCAGCCGAGCGAACCGCCGCAACCTCATCGGAACACCGCTACCGGACACCGCATCAGACAAAGTATCAATCAACGTTCTGCCCTACGTTCTACACAACGTTCCGGACAACGTTCAAGACAACGTCCGCCAACTCCAATCCAACACAGGCCACACCATCAACGTTGATAAGACTACGCTCCCCCACCATACGGTAGCCGCCCACCCTCGAAATCTCCCCCGCAGTCAAAGGTTCACCGGCACTCCCTACCTGGCGGCATATCCTGCAAATACCTACGATGCGTCCGGCAATCCCTCTCAGGATGGGGTATACCAGTATCTGTACGATGCGGAGGGACGCATCTGTGCGACCAGCGGACCTGGCGGCATGACCGGCTACCTATACAACGCGGAGGGCGAACGGGTGGCCAAAGGCAGCCTCGGCGCCTGGAGCTGCGACCTCGACCACAACGGCTTCCGCGAGACTGCGGGCTACGTTCTCGGTCCCAACGGCGAGCAGATCACCGAGGTCGACGGCCAGGGCGCCTGGGTCCACACCAACGGCTAGGCCGCCGGCCAGCTAATCGCCACCTACGCCAACGACACCCAGGGAGTCCACTTCCACCTCAACGACTGGCTCGGCACCCGCAGAATGACGCTCGCCTACAACGGACAACCCCAACTCTCCTGCACCAGCCTCCCCTTCGGCTATCAACTAACCTGCACCGGAACTGCCTCCGACCCCACAGAGCAACACTTCACCGGCAAAGAACGCGACGCCGAATCAGGCAACGACTACTTCGGAGCCAGGTATTACGGACCGTCGATGGGGCGTTGGATGTCGCCGGACAGTTTGAACCTGACAGATGATCGGTTGCTCAATCCATCGAACACGCTCAACAAA
>DAICZO010000520.1 GCA_027311125.1 Acidobacteriaceae bacterium | reverse complement strand
GACCTGCAGGGTGCGCTGGAGCTGGCGTATGGGGCGTTGGGGAAGATCGCGTTTGACGGGATGCAGTACAGGCGGGATATTGGGTGGCGGGCGCTGGCGAAGGAGCGAGGCTAAGGGCAGACGGTTGCGGGTGAGGCTGGTTTTTTTGACTTGGTGCGGAGTATGCACTAAAGTTGGCAGCCATGCGGAAGTTGATTGCGTTATCAGTGATGTGTGGGTTGGCAGCGGTAGGGAGCGGGGTATCGCTGGCGCAGACGGGTGCTGGGAGCGGGCAGCGGCCGGCGATTACGGGCATCGCGTTTATGCGGGTGTATGCCGCGGACCGAGATGCCTCGGCGGCGTTTTACGACCATGATCTGGGATTTGTGCGGGAGAAGGGCAAGGCGTTCGACCGGTATGCGGTGAGCGAGTCGCAGTGGGTGGAGGTGGCACCACTTCCCTCCCCTGCCCCGGCGGCACGGCTGGCGGCGGTGGGCTTTACGACACGGGATGCGGCGGGCCTGGAGCGGTATCTGCGGGGGCATGGGGTGGAGATTGCGGAGGCGCGGGCGCATGGTGAGTTTGCGGTGCGGGACCCGGAGGGCAACCTGATTTACTTTGTGCAGACGGGTACGGGCAAGGTTCCGGCGAGTGAGTTTTCCGCGCGTGCGAGTGCGAAGCGGATGATCCATGTGGGGTTTGCGGTGCAGTCGACTGCGGCGGAGGACAAGTTTTACCGCGAGATACTGGGGTTCAAGCCGAACTGGTATGGCGGGCGGAAGGAAGGCACGACGGACTGGGTGAGTCTGCAGGTGCCGGAGGGCTCGGACTGGCTGGAGTACATGCTGAATGGAGGGCCGCACCCGGATGCGCGCCAGTTGGGCGTGATGGACCACTTTTCGCTGGGGGTAGCGCAGATGAGCAGCGTGGTGGATGCGCTGGCGAAGAACGGATGTACGAGCGCGAACTGCCGGAAGTCGCAGATGGGGATGGATGGGAAGGTGCAGCTGAATGTGTTCGATCCGGACCTGACGCGGGTGGAGTTTATGGAGTTCAAGCCTTCGGGGACGACGTGCTGCTCGCCGATACTGGGCAAGCTGCCTACGGACGTGGAAGAGCAGTAATCAGGGCTGGCAGCGAGGTAGTGGAGAGGAATTTGTAACCATGATGGATCGTAGAGCGTTTGTGCGGTTGTCGGCGCTGGCGGCGGCGGCTGGATGTGTGGTTCGTACGCCGATGCAGGCGTGGGGCGCGAGCAGCGATATGCACTATGGGGTGCAACTGTTCATGGTTCGGCGGCAGGCGGTGGTTGACCTGGCGGCGGTGCTGCAGGGGATTCGGCAGGTAGGGTTTACGGAGATCGAGCTGTATCCGGTGGTGTATAGCCACACGGCGGCGGAGCTGAAGAAGATGGTGGAGGATGCGGGGCTGACGACGCCGGCAGCGCACTTCGACTATGCGGGGCTGGAAGACAAGGTGGAGTATGGCCATGGGCTGGGGCTGAAGTACTTTGTGTGTCCGATGCTGCCGGAGGCGCAGTGGGGGACGCTGGCGGGATTTCGGCAGGCGGCGGAGTTGTTCAACCGCGTGGGGGCGAAGTGCAAGGCGGCGGGGATGGAGTTTTGCTTCCATAACCATTGCTATGAGTTTCGTCCGATGGAGGGGAGTACGGGGTTTGCGGAGTTGATGCAGCATACGGATGCGAAGCTGGTGAAGCTGGAGTTCGATATGTACTGGCTGGCGCAGGCGGGACAGAATCCGCTAGCGATGCTGAAGAAGTATGCGAATCGGGTGCGGCTGGTGCATATGAAGGACCGGGTGGCGGGTGCTCCGACGGGGTATGACATGGGGAAGGTGGCGGAACACTTTACGGAGCTGGGTAAGGGTTCGCTGAATTGGACGGTGCTGCTGGCGCAGGCGAAGGCACAGGGAGTTCGGCATGCGTTTCTGGACCAGGACGAGACGGCAGGGCCGGTGATGGAGAGTATGCGAGAGAGTTTTGCTTATCTGAAGACGCTGCAGATTGGGTGATGCGGCGGATTGATGACGTGGTGAAGCAGGTGAGTTAGGATGGCAGCCATGCGATTTGGCTGGATGTGGATGTGCGTGTTGGTGGGGATGGTGTGGGCCGGAGTGGGGCTGCAGGCACAGCAGCCTGGTGCCAAGCGGGAGGTATTGGCGAAGCCGGGGACGGTGGTTCCTGCGGGTGCGACGTATGTGGGGTCGGAGAGCTGCCGGGGCTGCCATACCAAGGCGTATGACGGATGGAAGAAGACACGGATGGCGAATGTGGTGCGCGATCCGAAGGAGCATCCGGAGGCGGTGGTGGCGGATTTTACGCATGCCGAGCCGCTGGTGACGTTTGAGCTGAAGGATGTGGCGTTTGTGTACGGGAGCAAGTGGAAGCAGCGTTTTTTTACCAAGCGCGGCGATGACTACTATGTGGAGCCGGCACAGTGGGATGTGGCGAAGAAGCGTTGGCTACCGTACCACGCGGAGGTGGGAGCGGACTGGTGGGTTCCGCTGTATGGGGCGAGCAACTTTGAGCGTCCTACGGGACCGCTGTGCGATGGGTGCCACAGCGTGAACTACAACGTGGCGACCAAGCAGGTGACGGAGTGGAACGTGGGCTGCGAGAAGTGCCATGGGCCGGGGAGCGAGCATGTGAAGCATCCGCTGCGGACCAACATTGTGAACCCGGAGGAGCTGGACTATGTGCGGGGGAATGATACGTGCATCCAGTGCCATAGCCAAGGGCGGCCGATTGAAGGAGCTGGCTACAACGATGTGGGCGGCAAGCACTACGACTGGCCGGTGGGCTATACGCCTGGGGACCGGCTGGCGGAGGTGTGGAAGCTGGAGGAGTTGAAGCCGGGCGTGACGAACTTCTTCCAGTATGCGGATATGTCGGCGCACAAGAACCGGATGCAGGGTAATGACTTTGTGCAGAGCAATATGTATCACCGGACGTTACGTTGTTTTGACTGCCATGAGGTGCATAGCGATGCGAATGAGGCGAACCTGATTGCGGTGGGCAATGCGCTGTGCCTGCAGTGTCATGGGGCTTCGGCCAAGAATGCGGCGGGGCTGCGCGGGACGGTGGCGGAGCATACGCACCATGCGGCAGACAGCAAGGGCAGCGAGTGCGTGGCGTGCCACATGCCGAAGATCGCGAACACGATCAAGGACAATAACGTGGCGAGCCATACGTTCCGGTTTATTACGCCGACGCTGACGGAACAGAGCGGCGTGCCGAATGCTTGTACGAGTTGCCATAAGGATAAGGACAATGGGTGGGCGGCGAAGCAGTTGCAGGGCTGGGAGACGGAGTCGCCGTGGCGGATGGCGCAGCCGGCGTTGTAGGCCGGGGCTGAAGCCCCTTTGGTTGGTGCTTGTTTCACAGGGCTAAAGCCCTGTGCCCCCACCCTTAACGGCAAGGCAAGGGCAGCGGGGGGGAGGTTTACATTCCCATACATTCCGCGATGGGGCTGCGGTATGTGTGGGGCACCCGGGCTGTGGTGGCGAGAGAAGTGACGGCGAGGTAAAGGGCTGGTTGGCGCACAAAGGAAAAGCCCGGCTGGGTGCCGGGCTTTGGGGATTGCGTGGGGCTTGGGTTATTCGGTCCAGCGCTTCATGACGATGGAGGCGTTGGTGCCGCCGAAGCCGAAGGAGTTGGAGAGGGCGTAGTCGATCTTCGCCGGTTGGGGCTTATTGGGGACGTAGTTGAGGCGGCACTGGGGATCGAGTTCGACGATGTTCATGGTCGGGGGCGCGATCTGGTGCTGCATGGCGAGGATGGTGATGCCGGCTTCGAGTCCGCCGGCGCCGCCGAGGAGGTGGCCGGTCATGGACTTGGTGGAGCTGACGAGGAGTTCGTGATTGAGCGCGCGCTCGCCGAAGACGTTCTCGATGGCCTTGGATTCGAGGGCGTCACCGAGGGGGGTGGAGGTAGCGTGGGCGTTGACGTAGTCGATCTGGTCGGGCGAGATGCCAGCGACGCGGAGGGCGTTGGTCATGGCGCGGTAGCAGCCTTCGCCTTCGGGTGCCATGCCGGTCATGTGGAAGGCGTCCGCGGACATGCCGTAGCCGATGATTTCGGCGAGGATTTTGGCGCCGCGAGCCTTGGCGAACTCAAGCTCTTCGAGGATGAGGATGCCAGCGCCTTCGCCGCAGACGAAGCCGTCACGGTCTTTGTCCCAGGGACGGCAGGCGTGGGTGGGGTCGTCGTTGCGGGTGGAGAGGGCCTTCATGGCGGCAAAACCACCGACTCCCATGGGGGTGATAGCGGCCTCGGTGCCACCGGCGATCATGGCATCGGCATCGCCGCGCTGGATGATGCGGAAGGCGTCTCCGATGGAGTGGGCGCTGGAGGTGCAGGCGGTGGCGGTGGCCTCGTTGGGACCGCGCGCGGAGTACTTGATGGAGACGTGTCCGGCGGCGAGGTTGACGATGGTGGCTGGGATGAAGAAGGGCGAGATTTTGCGGGGCCCAGCGTTCAACATGTTGGTGTGTTCGGGCTCGATGACATCGAAGCCGCCGATGCCGGAGCCGATGTGTACGCCGAAGCGATCACTGAACTCGCGGGAGACGGTGAGGCCGGAGTGTGCCATGGCCTCGGCTGCGGCTGCGAGGGCGAAGTGGATGAAGCGGCCCATTTTGCGGGACTCTTTTTTATCGACGAAGAGGAGTGGATCGAAGTTCTTGACCTCGGCGGCGAAGCGGACGGAGTGGCCGGTGAGATCGAATGCCTTGATCTCCGCCATGCCACTCTTGCCAGCCATGAGCCCTGCCCACACTTCCGGAGCGGTGTTGCCTACTGCGCAGAGCAGGCCGATACCGGTAACGACGACACGACGCTGCTGCAGAGCCTGCGACATATGACTTACTTTGCGCCCTTCTGGTTCTTTTCGATGTAGTCGACGGCATCCTTGACGGTCTTGATCTTCTCGGCGTCTTCGTCGGGGATCTGGATGTCGAAAGCTTCTTCGAACTGCATGACGAGTTCGACTACGTCGAGGGAGTCGGCACCGAGGTCTTCCTGAAAGCTGGCGCCGGGGGTGACTTCGGCTTCATCCACCTGGAGTTGCTCGACGATAATCTGTTTTACTTTTTCATCAACTGCAGCCATGTAGTTCTCCTGTTGTACGTCTGTCAATCAAATTTGGATGGTACTGCCCGGTGCGTATGAGTGCAGCGGGGGTCGGACGCGTTCGTAACCTTGAACAACCTCAAGGATACTGAGCGCCTAGATGAGTGTAAAGCAAAGTGGAACGGCTCGCTGGAATGTGCATGGAAAGAGTTAGGAGGACCAGATGGAATTAACAGCAAAGGACTGGGGGCGGACGATGCGGCAGGCGCCGGGGAGGGTGAGGGT
>DAICZO010000515.1 GCA_027311125.1 Acidobacteriaceae bacterium | reverse complement strand
CCTGATGCGGGTGAAGGGGGATGGGATACGAGGGTGGCGACCACTGCTGGAGCGGTTGCGCGTTGTTCCGCATGTGACGGCGGCGGCTCCGGGACTGTATGGGCAGGTGCTGATTTCGCGTGGGGCACGGAGTGGTGGGGCGCTGATCAAAGGCGTGATTCCGAAGGATGAGAAGACGGTGGGCGACCTGTTGCAAAGTGTGGTGGAGGGGTCGGCGGCGGAGTTGGAGCCGGTGGAAACCCATGTCCCAGAGACGGGACATGGGGCATCCAATCTTGTGGCGGGGCAGGCAGTGCCACCGATTGTGATTGGGAAGGATTTGGCGGAGACGATTGTGGCGGGGGTGGGGGATACGGTGTTTGTGACGAGCCCGCAAGGAGAGTTGACGCCGCTGGGGCTGGTGCCGCGGTATCAGCGGTTTTCAGTTGTTGGAATCTTCAAATCGGGATTTTATCAGTACGATTCCAGCTATGCGTTTATGCGGTTGGGGGATGCGCAACGACTGTTCCACGAGCCGGATTTAATCTCGGTGATCAGCTTCAAGGTGGACGATCTTTATCATGCGGACCGCGTAGGGAGAGCGATTGAGCAGGCTGCGGGTGCGGGTTTTCAGACGACGAACTGGATGGAACAGAACCGCGAGTTGTTTCGGGCGTTGAAGCTGGAACAGGTGGTGACGTTTATCGTGCTGGCGCTGATTGTGTGTGTAGCTGCGCTGAATATTCTGATTGCGTTGACCATGATGGTGATGGAGAAGACCCGGGATATTGCGGTGCTGATGAGCTTTGGCGTAAGAGCGGAGCAGGTGCGGCGGATCTTTCTGTTCCAGGGGTTGCTGATCAGCGTGATTGGGACGGTGTTGGGGCTGGTGGTGGGGTATGGGCTGAGTTGGGCCGGTGGGCATTACCAGTTCATCCGGCTGGACGCTTCAGTGTATTCGATTGACCATTTACCGTTTGCGCCGAAGTTGGTGGATGCACTGCTGGGGACGGCGGTGAGTCTAGGCGTGAGTCTGGTGGCTACGCTGTATCCCAGTGGGAGTGCGGCAAAGGTTTTACCTGCGGAGGCTTTGCGATATGAGTGAACCGAGATTGCATTATGGACACCTGATGCCAGAGGGTTTGGCTAAGTTGACTGCGCTGGAGCACTACCTGAATACGGGGGCGCAGTTGGAGGCTTCGTTGCGGGAGATGGTGCGGCTGCGGGCTTCGCTGTTGAATGGGTGTGAGTACTGCATTGGGCTACATTCGGCAGAGTTGCGGAAGCTGGGTGAGAGTGAGGCGCGGATAGGGGAGGTGCCGGAGTGGCGTAATTCGGCGTTGTATTCGGTGCGGGAGCGGGCGGCGCTGGCGTGGGCGGAGGCGGTAACGAATATTCAGGATGGCCATGCACCGGATGTGTTGTATGAGGCAGTGCGGGCGGAGTTCAGCGAGGCGGAGACGGCGAATCTGACGTTGGTGATTGCAACGATCAATGCGTGGAATCGGATGTCAATCGCGCTGGGAGCACATGACGGGCCGCGATGAGGGGAAGGGCCTGATACTGAGGTCAGAAGTGACACTTTGGTTCGTTTTGCACGGACAGGTGTGGTCTGAAGTGGGTAGTTTGCCGACAGGGATAGGGAGAGCTGACGATTGAGCGAGCTTGAGATGGGATATGAAGGTGGATCGCTGGAGCCTTTGCCGAGGAGTGGCGGGCGGGCGGTGGTGATGCGGGCAGTTGGCTTGACGAAGACGTATGCGGCGGTGGCTGGGGG
>DAICZO010000513.1 GCA_027311125.1 Acidobacteriaceae bacterium | reverse complement strand
GACGGGGGTGCCCCAGGTGGTTGGCTGGTTGGGGTTGATGGCGTTGCCGCCGGGAGCGTCGACCTGGGCGGAGCCTCCGCCGGAGAGGACGCCTACGTCGGCGTGGCCTCCGATGAGGGCGATGGAGTGGAGGGAGGCGGGTTGGAGGGGAAGCAGGGAGCGCTCATTTTTGAGCTGGGCGTTTTTGAGCAGGACGATGCTCTCTTCGGCGATGTGCTGGGCGTCTTCGCGGCCGCGGAAGGGATCGACGACGCGGCGGACGGGCGGCTCATCGATGACGCCGACGGCGAACATGCTGCGGAGGATGCGGTGGACCATGTCGTCGAGGCGGGACATGGGGACTTTACCTTCCTGGATGGCTTTTTTGAGGGGTGCGCCGAAGTAGTCTTCGCCGGGCATCTCCTGATCGAGGCCGTTGTTGGCTGAGGCTACGGTGCTGTGGGTGGCTTCCCAGTCGGAGAGGACCCAGCCCTGGAAGCCGAAGTCTTTTTTGAGGACCTGGTTGAGGAGGTAGTCGCTCTGGCAGGTGTGCTCGCCGTTGAGGAGGTTGTAGGAGCACATGACGCCGGCGGGCTTAGCCATTTTGATGGCGATCTCGAAGGCGAGCAGGTCGGTCTCGCGCATCTCGCGTTTGCCCATTTTGACGTTGACGACGTTGCGTCCGGTCTCCTGATCGTTGAAGGCGTAGTGCTTGATATCTCCCATGACCTTTTGGGACTGGACGCCGAGGGCGAGTTGGCCGACGATGTTTCCGGCGAGGACGGGGTCTTCGCCGGCGTACTCGAAGTTGCGGCCGTTGCGGGGTTCGCGGGTGAGGTCGACGCCGCCGCCGATGGACATGTTGAAGCCCTGATCGCGGAGTTCGCGGCCGATGACCTCTCCGTAGAGGTGGGCGGCCTGGGGATCCCAACTGCTGGCGAGGGCGAGGGTGGAGGGGAGCAGGGTGGCGTAGCGGCTATCGTAGGCGGCCATGCGGACACCGACGGCGGAGTCGGCGAGGTTGATGTCGGGGATGCCGAGGCGGTCGATGCCGGGCATGAAGCCAGCGCCGTGGTTGTGGCGGGGGGCGACGGGGTCTCCGGCGCGGAGTACACCCCAGCCGGCGCCGTGCACCATCTGGAGTTTTTCGTCGAGCGTCATCTGCTGCAGCACCATATCGGCGCGGCGATCGGGCGAGAGGGTCTTGTCTCCCCAGGCGAACTGGGTGATAGCCGGAGTCTTCGCGATCTGAGCCGGTGCGGAGGAGGTTGCGGAGAGCAAGGAAAGAGCCGCAAGGATCGCCAGCGTGGAGGTGTTGCGAAGAAGAGAACTCATACGGCTCCTGAAGAGGTGACTCTGGTGAAATTTACAATCGCTCCACTGTACGTGGAAGAGCCCTGAATTGGAAAGAGTTTTGTGTTAGCTAAAACGATACAGTAGAGGGGAAAATGCGGTTTGGCTGGTCGTGCCCGGAAGAAAACGGTGAGAATAGGTGGCAGCCAAAAGCGTATGGTGGTTGACGCAGGACGATTGCTGGACGCATGACGATTGCTGGATGCAGTGGGTGCCAAGGAAAGGTTTACCGAGATGAAGACAGGGACACGGATGGTAGTCGGGGAGCGGCGCGGGTTGCGGGGAGCGAGTGCGGCGATGGGGATACTATTGGCAGCGGTTGCGGCGGGTGCGGGGGCGCAACAGTTGACGCTGAGCCGCGGCGACGCCACGGTGATGGTGGAGCCGTATGCGCCGAATATTGTGCGGGTAAGCATGAGCCTGCGGAAGGACGATGCGCTGGGAGCGCCGGGGTATGGGATCGTGGCGAAGCCGCTGCCGAGCGGATGGAGCGTGGAGAACGGCGGGGTGAGCGGGGGCGATGTACTGCGCTCGGACCGGCTGGTGGTGACGGTGGCGGCGGAGGGCAAGAAGTGGGTTCCGACGGGGACCCAGGCGGATATTGCGAAGTTCTTCAATGGCTCGACGCCCGGGGTGGGGCTGACGATCAAGACGGCGGAGGGCGCGACGCTGCTGCAGATGCAGGGGTGGCAGATGTCGGTGCCGAACTACAAGGACGGCAATGCGGACCGTCTATATGACCGGCGGGCGAGCGATGCGCCGTTCTACGAGGTGGGGGCGACGTTTGCCGCGCCGAAGGATGAGCACTACTACGGACTAGGGCAGAACCAGGAGGGCTACCTGGACAGGCGCGGCCATGCGGTGCGGTGTGCGCATGACTACAACGCGCCAGCAGGACAGAGTGTGTGTGTACCGTTTGTGGTTACAAATAAAGGGTATGGGCTGTTGTGGGACAACCCTTCGCGGACGACGGTGGCGTTCGGGTTTAACGATCAGACGCGGTGGACCTCGGATGTGGGGCAGCGGGTATCGTTTTTTGTGATTGCGGGGAAGAGCTACGACGAGATCTATGCGGGGTATCGGCTGCTGACGGGGGATGCGCCGATGCTGCCGAAGTCGGCGTATGGCTATATCCAGTGCAAGCAGCGGTATACGTCGCAGGCGGAGTTGCTGGCGGTGGCGAAGGGGTATCGTACGCGGCATCTGCCGATCGACGACCTGGTGATCGACTGGTTCCACTACACGAAGATGGGTGAGATGGACATGGACCCGGCGAAGTGGCCGGACCCGACGGCGATGAACGAGCAACTGCATGTGATGAATTTCCATACGATGATCAGCGTGTGGCCGCGGTTTGTGCCGGAGTCGCGCTACTACCAGACGGTGCTGCAGCATGGGTGGTTCGAGCATCTGGCGGATGGGACGCCGACGAATGGATTGCCGTATGACCGGGCGGGGTCGGACATTGATACGACGAATCCGGAGGCGGCGCAGTGGTACTGGGGAGTGATTCGGGAGAACTATATCCGCAAGGGGTTCGACGCGTTCTGGGCGGATGAGACGGAGCCGGACCTGCCCCCGAACGGGAGCTACTTCCATGTATGGCCAGGGACGCAGTACTTCAACGTGTATCCGCTGTTCCATACGGCGGCGTTCTACAACGGGATGCGGAAGGATACGACGCAGCGAGCGTTGATATTGGCGCGGGACTCGTACCTGGGGGCGCAGCATAACGGGACGATCTTCTGGTCGTCGGACATTAGCGGGAACTGGGACACGCTGAAGCGGCAGGTGCCGACGGGCATCAACTTTGTGGCATCGGGGATGCCGTACTGGAGCACGGATAT
>DAICZO010000504.1 GCA_027311125.1 Acidobacteriaceae bacterium | reverse complement strand
ATGCAGTTCGGAGTCCATGGCATCGACGAGAACGTTGTCGGGGGTGGGGCGGGCGGCTGCGGCGGCCGCTACGGGAGCGGGACGGGAGAGAGCGGCCAAGGCGAGGAGACAGGCGAGAGTGGCTCCGCCTAGTGCTACAGTGTGTGGCTTCATGTGAGAAAGAACCTGCTTTGCTGCAAAAATTCGACTGATGCAGAGTGTATCGGAAGCGCTATGGATGTGCTTGGGGGGTGTCGGTGGAGGGATGGTTTTGGGGCGGTTTCTATTTATCGGATGAAGAAGTGATTTTTCTTGTTGCGTTGGCGGCGGTTTGAGGGAGACTGAGACGATCAACTGGAGATGGGAGTCCAAAAGCTATGCGATTTCGCGGGATGATGCTGGTGTTGTTGATGGCTGTGGCGCTGGTGGGGCCGGTGCGGCTGGCGGTGGCACAGGCGGGTAGTTCGGCGGGGACGACGCAGACGGCTGATGATGGCTCGGTGCAGCCGGAGAAGCCGGCATATTCTTTGCCACCGGAGAAGCTGCAGCAGGCGATCGCGTACTCGCGGGCGCGGACGGTGCTGGGGTTTGCCGAGACGGGCTGGGGGATTGCGCAACTGCTGTTACTGCTGGTGCTGGGGATTGCGGCGTGGATGCGGGATGTGGCGGTGCGGCGGAGCAAGAACCGTTGGGTGCAGGGATTCACGTTTTTTCTGCTGTTTTTGCTGGTGACGACGCTGCTGGATCTGCCGCTGTCGATGTATGAGCACCACTTGTCGGTGCAGTACGGGCAGTCGGTACAGCACTGGGGGAGCTGGTTTGGAGACCAGGCGAAGGGGTTTGGGCTGACGTATGTGTTTGGCGGGGCGCTGGTGATGCTGCTGTTCTGGGTGATGGGGAAGTCGCCGCGACGGTGGTGGTTCTGGTTCTGGCTGCCGACGATGGCTGCGGTGGTGTTTGGGGTGTTTATTTCGCCGTTGGTGATTGATCCGCTGTTCAACAAATTTGAGCCGCTGTCGCAGTCGAATCCGGCGCTGGTGGCGCGGCTGGAGCAGGTGGTGGCGCGGGGTGGGATTGAGATTCCGGCGGACCGGATGTTCCTGATGAAGGCGAGTGAGAAGGTGACGGGGCTGAACGCGTATGTGACGGGCTTTGGAGCCTCGAAGCGGGTGGTGGTGTGGGACACATCGATTGCGAAGGCCACGCCGGATGAGATCTCGTTTATCTTTGGGCACGAGACGGGGCACTATGTGCTGAACCATATCTACAAGGGGATTGCGTTTACGGGGGTGGTGCTGCTGGTGCTGTTCTGGCTGGGGTTCCACGGGATGCAGTGGCTGCTGGCGCGGTATGGTGCGCGGTGGCGGATTGCCGGGCAGCGTGACTGGGCGGCGCTGGTGGTGGTGCTGCTGGTGGTTTCCGCAGCGGCGTTTTTGTCGGAGCCGATCACGAATGGATATAGCCGGGCGCAGGAACATGCTGCGGATGTGTATGGGCAGGAGGCGATCCATGGGATTGTGGCTGATCCGCAGCGAACGGCGCAGGCGGCGTTCCAGGTGCTGGGGGAGCAGTCGCTGACGGACCCGAACCCGAGCAAGTTTGTGGAGTTCTGGACGTTTGGGCATCCTTCGGTGAGTCGCCGGGCGGCGTTTGCGGCGAGCTACAACCCGTGGGTGGCTGGACAGAGTCCAAGGTACTTTGTGAAGTGATGATGGGAGAGAAGAGATCGATGGGAAATGACTGCCTGTTTTGCAAGATTGCCGAAGGGAAGATACCTGCGAACCGAGTGTATGAAGACGAGGTTTGCCTGGCGTTTCCGGACATTAACCCACAGGCCCCGACGCATGTGCTGGTGATACCGAAGGTGCATGTGGATTCGTTGGCGGCGGCGGAGGATGGCCATACGGAGCTACTGGGGAAGATGCTGGCGGCAGCAGCGGAGATTGCGCAGCGGCTGGGACTGGAGCGTGGATACCGGGTCGTGGTGAATACCGGCAATGATGGCGGGCAGACGGTGCATCATCTGCACCTGCATGTGCTGGGTGGACGGCATATGAGTTGGCCTCCGGGCTAGGCTCGGAGCAAGCGGAAAGACGTATGGCCCGACAGAGATCTCTGCCGGGCCATGCGTGTTTGTGGAGCGAGTAATTTTGTTGGTTACTGGTTGAAGTTGGGCTCGTCTTCCTCGATAAGACCGTAACGTCGGAGGAGGTTGGGGAGGTTCTGGGAGAAGGCCGCGCGGGGCATGACGGTGTCGCATCCAGCATCGACGGCCTTGGCCTTGAGGTCTCCCTGGAGGTGGGAGAGGAAGCCGATGATGGAGGTGCTGCGTTTGAGCTTGGCCTTGAGCTTGGGGATCAGGGTCAGCGGCTTGACGTTGGCGTTGTTGAGGTCGAAGACGATGAGGCCGGGACGATCTTCTTCCTCGCCAGCGGTGAGCGCGGCGATGGCGTCCTTATCGTTTTTGACGAAGCCTACCTTTACGCCGAGTTTGCGTGCTGTCTCCTGAATCTTGGCGATGAAGAAGAGGTCTTCGATGAAGAAGTAGATTTTGGTAGGCGCGTTCTCGGGGATCGGGATGGTCTTGCCCTGCGAGTAGTCGATGGGCTGGGAGTCGCTGAGATGGACGCGCGCATGACCACCACGACCCTGGTAGTTGCCACTGGAGTGGGTCTAGATGGTGGAGGGCGGGGTGTCTGCGAAGTTGCCGTTGACGGCCCGGTAGCTGTGGTCCATGGGGCCGACGAAGCTGCGGGGGCCGCGCTGCTGCTTGCCACCGCCACCACCGCCGCCTTTGCGCTTGAATCCGCCGGCGTTGTTGCCTGGCTGATGGGAGTCGCGATCGCGGTAGCCGCCGCCGCCACCGCTGAATCCGCCACCGCCGCCTGAGGAGGCTACGTTGCCGGGGTTCTCGGGGGAGCGTTGACGGTCGCGGTCGCGGAATTTTTTCTTCCAGCGCTTGGTGGAGGGGCCGTTGTTATTTTGCTGCTGGCTGGAGCCTGCTGGAGCCGCCTGGTGGCTGGACGGCTGCATGGACGGGATGGACGCGGGAGCGGCTTGCTCGCCCGTGGACTGACCGGCGGCTTGTGGAGCGGCGACGTCTGAGCCTTTGTTCTTGCGTTTACGACGGCGGCGACGGCTGCTTTTGGACTGACCCATGCCGTGGGGCACGTTCTGCCCGGCAAACTCAGCGTCTTGATCCTGGTGGATCGATGGCGCCTGCTGACCCTGGTACTCGTGTACCTCGGGTGCGTTCTGTTCTGAACTCATGCTTCCACTTCCTATTGCATTCAAACGGCAATTAGCGGTTCATACCCACGCTGACACGGCCTGAAGCTCGCAGCGACTGCGTAGCACGAGCCAAATGGATGTTGCAGCGTCGGATAAACGGTATCAAGTTGTACTCGAACGGACGTTATGTATATGAGCGAGGGGCCGAGGTAGCGGATTGTCCGACTACTCGCAGCACTGATCGCTTGGTTGCGGTCATTTCGCGGCTCTCTACCGGGTAGGGAAGAGTCCGACGGATGTATCCGCTATCTACTGAGCTTGCTGCCACCAAGTTTTGATAGGTCAGCGTGTGCAACGTGCACGGCACCCACAGCCGGATCACGATACAGAACCAAAGGTACGCTGAATATGGAAACTTGGCAAGGAGGATAACCGATAGGGGAACAAATAAGTATGAGGGGGGAGAAAGCAAACAAGCCACCGTTGCGGGTGGCTTGTTTGACAATGGCCAGTCACTGGCCTCCTGAAAGTGCTTCCGGAGGGAAGCTACACCCCTTGCTGACGACCGCATCATACGTGGATGCTTGGTTCTATCGAACGAGGGGCCAACATGGCATAGGTGGAAGATCCAGCTATGCGACACAAGAGATAGAGCAATTAGCGTGCCAAACTTAATTTGGGCTAAGTCCATTGTTTTTGATTATTGGGGGGAATGGGATTAACTAAAAAACGGAGACTGGGTATTCGGGCTTCCATAATTTGGGAGGGAGTGCTGGGCGTGGCAGGTTTGACCGTGTGCAGGCGCGGTCCTATAATCTGAGGTGTTCTGGCAGCCCCCTCCAACTCCCATCATTTTTCGTTGGCCGACATGGAGCGAAGGGGAATCTTGGTAGTAGCGTCTCATAAGGTCGCATCACTGGGTGGAGTGGACGCAGAGCAGGGCCAGGAAGGCATACGCGAGTGTGTCTGCGTCCTTAGTTAGCGAGCGAACCTCCGAAGGAGTACCTGAAATTTCATGAATCGCAATCTTGCTCTTGTGTGTGTCCTAGCGAGTGGTTTTACAACCCTAAGCGGCTTTGCGCAGGCTCCGGCCTCTGCTGCTGCTGCAACCGCTCCAACGTCAGTGGCACCCCAGGCTGTACCGGCCAAGATTGCCTTGATTCACTTTGAACAGGCTGCAGCGGCTACGAACGAAGGCCAGCGGAGCCTGCTGGATTTGCAGACGAAGTATGAGCCTCGGCGGGCGAAGCTGGAAGCGCTGGGGACCGAGATTGAGACGTTGACGAAGCAGTTGCAGAGTGCACCTGCGACGATGGCGGAGACCGAACGTGCCTCGCGGCAGCGTGCGATCGAGGTAAAGCAGAAGCAATATCAGCGGGATGGCGAAGATGCCCAGGCGGCGTATGCGGCTGATTTGCAGGAAGCGATCTCGAAGATTGCGCGCAAGCTGGGTCCGGTGGTGGTGCAGTACGTGCAGCAGAACGGCTACACCATGTTGCTGGACAATACTGGCCAGCAGGGTGGGATGACGGTTTTGTGGACGCTGCCTGGCAGCGATATCTCGGAGGCGATTGTTCAGGCGTATAACGCAGTGTCGGGTGTAGCCGCGCCGGTGGTTTCGGCTCCTTCGGCCAGCCGCCCGAAGACGACTGCAAAGCCGCCTGCCGCGAAGTAGTCGCGGATATTGCGGACCGATCTTTCGATATGATTTTCGATATGATTTAGTTGAACAGTTGAGTAATGGTTGTGGGTTGTTGCCAGTGGTACGGAACGAATGTTTTTTCTCAAGGAGTAATACAGATCGCATGAATCGCACTCTTGTACTTGTCACCGCCCTTAGCGCGGGATTAACGACCGTCGCCGGGGTGGCCCAGACTGCTGGACCCCAGGCACCTGCAGCTCCCGCAACTCAGCCCGCCGCCGCACCGGTCGTGCCGCAGGCGATTCCTGCGAAGATTGCCCTGATCGCGTTTGAGCAGGCAGTCTTTGCGACGAACGAAGGTCAGCGCAGCGTTCAGGACGTGCAGAAGAAGTATGAGCCGAAGAAGGCGCAGATCGATACGCTGGCGCAGGAAGTCGACTCGCTGAAGAAGCAGTTGCAGAGCGCCCCGGCGACGTTGAGCGATGAAGAGCGCGCGGCGCGTTTGAAGTCGATCGACACGAAAGAGAAGCAGCTGAATCGTGATGCGGAAGATGCCCAGACTGCCTACAACGCGGACCTGCAGGAGGCGTATGCCAAGCTGGCGCAGAAGGTAAGCACGTCGATGCGGACCTATGCGGCGCAAAATGGTTACACATTGGTTCTGGACGTGAGCAATCAGCAGAGCGCGGTGATGTGGGCGCTACCGAATACGGATGTGACGCAGGCTGTTGTGGATGCGTACAACGCGTCGTCGGGCGTTGCAGCCCCGGCTCCGTCTGCACCTTCGGCCAGCCGTCCGCGTCCTGCGACGACGACTCCGAAGCCGGCAGCAGCAGCTCCCAAGAAGTAGTGCAGTCGATGGCGGATTGATCCGTTCTCGTTGCATGCAGGAATTAGCACCAGGGAGACCTCCACGGAGGTCTCCCTTTTTGCGCAGCGGGGAGGAGTTATTTGTGGAAAAAACTGTGGATTATGCCGCACAGGGTACTGGATCAGGTGCAGTTTGAAGTGAATAGAGGGCGAGGGTTGGATTTGGGTAGTGGAGTAAGGTGCATGAATTGTGCAGTTTGTGAACGACTATCGCACAGTATTGGGATATTTGCGGTGGTTGCAAGGGAAGAGGTTGGATTTCAACGGTTTCCACAGACGGATATTACACGGAGGTTACAGATTGCAGTGGGGGACGGTTGCCTGGAGATGATTTGTTCCGGTGGCGGGTGAGTAAAACCGAGCGCACCGGAAGATTGTAACCAGCGTTGATTTTGGCGTTACTTCGGGCTGCTGGTGTTGGCTGCAGCTACTCTTCCCTGACTCGCTGGAGCTACTCTTCGCCGACTTTGAGGACGGCGAGGAAGGCTTCCTGGGGGATGTCGACTTTGCCGATCCGCTTCATGCGCTTCTTGCCCTCTTTTTGTTTGTCGAGGAGTTTGCGTTTGCGGGAGATGTCTCCGCCGTAGCATTTTGCGATGACGTTTTTGCGGATGGCGGTGACGGTTTCGCGGGCGATGACCTTGGCGCCGATGGCGGCCTGGATGGCGACCTCGAACATTTGACGAGGGATGAGTTCGCGCATTTTGGAGACGAGGGCGCGGCCACGGTCGTAGGCGAAGTCGCGGTGGACGATGATGGAGAGCGCGTCGACGGGTTCGCCGCCGATGAGGATGTCCATTTTGACCATGGGGGAGATCCAGGTTCCGGCGAGGTTGTAGTCGAGGGAGGCGTAGCCGCGGGAGACGGACTTGAGGCGGTCGTAGAAGTCGAGGACGATCTCGTTGAGGGGCAGCTCGTAGGTGAGCATGACGCGGGTTTCGGAGACGTATTCGATGTTCTGCTGGCGGCCGCGCTTGTCTTCGACGAGTTTGAGGATGTTGCCGACATACTCCTCGTTGGTGAGGATTTTGGCGATGATGACGGGCTCTTCGATGGACTCGATCTCGGAGGGGTCGGGCCAGCGGGAGGGGTTATCGACCTCGATGACGGAGCCGTCGGTGAGGGTGATTTTGTAACGGACGCCGGGTGCTGTGGTGATGAGGTCGAGATCGTACTCGCGCTCGAGGCGTTCCTGGATGATTTCGAGGTGGAGCAGGCCGAGGAAGCCGCAGCGGAAGCCGAAGCCGAGGGCTACGGAGGACTCGGGCTCGAAGGAGAAGCTGGCATCGTTGAGGCGGAGTTTTTCGAGCGCGTCGCGGAGCATGCCGTGGGCGTGGGAGTCTACGGTGTAGAGGCCGGCGAAGACCATGGACTTGATGTCTTCGAAGCCGGGGAGGGCGGAGGCGCAGGGGCGGTCGACCTCGGTGATGGTGTCTCCGACTTTGGTGTCGGCGACGTTTTTGATGGTGGCGACGAAGAAGCCTACTTCGCCGGCGGTGAGTTCGGCGATCTCGACGGGCTTGGGGGTCATGATGCCCATGGAGTCAACTTCGAAGCGACGGTCGTTGGACATGACCTTGATCTTCATGCCCTTGCGGAGCTTGCCGTTGATGATGCGGGCGAGGACGATGACGCCTTTGTAGGGGTCGAACCAGGAGTCGAAGATGAGGGCCTGGAGGGGAGCTTCGGGGTCGCCTTGCGGAGGTGGCAGCAGGGTGACGACGGCTTCGAGGATGTTGGCTACGTTGAGGCCGGTTTTGGCGGAGACGGCGATGGCGTCGTCGGCAGGGAGGCCGACGGATTTTTCGATCATGGCCTTGGTGCGCTCGATGTCGGCACTGGGGAGATCGATCTTGTTGATGATGGGGATGATTTCGAGGCCGTTGGAGATGGCGAGGTAGGCGTTGGCGAGGGTTTGGGCTTCTACGCCCTGGGAGGCATCGACGACGAGGAGGGCGCCTTCGCAGGAGGCGAGGGAGCGGGAGACTTCGTAGGAGAAGTCGACGTGTCCGGGGGTGTCGATGAGGTTGAGCTGGTAGGTTTCGCAGTCGTGGGCCTGATACATCATGCGGACGGTGTGGGCCTTGATGGTGATGCCGCGTTCGCGTTCGAGGTCCATGGCGTCGAGGACTTGGGCCTGCATCTCACGGGCGGTGAGCGAGCCGGTGAGCTCCAGGAGCCGGTCGGAGAGGGTGGACTTGCCGTGGTCGATGTGCGCGATGATCGCGAAGTTGCGGATGTGGCTTGGATCCATTGGGGGTGCAGTGAGCCTCAGTATTCCATCTTAACACTGGTGAGCGGGTGCGATGGGTGAGGATGCGGCGCGGTGTGATGGTTATGGGGCTGGAGTGGATGTTAGTCGGTGAGGAGTTTGAGTACCGCGGTCTGGGCCTCGGTGACGGCGATTTTGGGAGTGAGGCCGTAGGTGCCGGGATAGGCAAGCAGCATCATGTTCATTCCGTGAATGGAGGCGAGGACCTGGCGGAGGCGTTGGCTGACGAGGATGTCGGGAGTGTGGGGTGGGAGCAGGGCGCGGATGTCGTCCTGAAGGCGTTGCAGGAGCGCCTGAGCGAGGGG
>DAICZO010000500.1 GCA_027311125.1 Acidobacteriaceae bacterium | reverse complement strand
GTGTTGAGGTCGGCGGGGCGGGGACGGGCGGTAGGAAACTCTGCGAGGGCGGCGAACTGGTCTACGAGAGAGCGCATGCTTTCGACCGAGGAGGTGATGACCTCGCTGCAGCGGCGGATGACGGCGACGGAGGGCGAGTCGATGCCCTGCTCGGTGAGGGTGGCGCCGAGACGGTTGATGTGGCGCTGGGTCTGCTCGGCAGAGAGGCTGATGGGGGTGAGGGGGTTTTTGATCTCGTGGGCGACGCGGCGGGCGACCTCCTTCCAGGCAGATTGCTTTTGGGCGCGGAGGAGTTCGGTGGCATTTTCTAGGACGAGGACGTAGCCCTGGTGGGTGCGGGGGGTGCCGGGGACTTCGAGCAGTGCGACGGTGGCGAGCAGGTTCATGGTGCCAGCGAAGCGGACGCGGGTGTCGGCGTCGCTGGTGGGGGGCGTGATCTCCAGCTCGGCGGAGGCGGAGCCCATGCGATGGCTGCGGAGGATGAGGCGGTCGAGCACCTCGACGACCTCGGCGGGGAAGACCTGCTCGATGGACTGGCCGAGGAAGGGGCGCTGGCCGCCGGGGTCCATCATCTCGCTGAGGGCGCGGTTGGTGAGGACGATGCGGCGCTGGGTATCGAGGGTGGCGACGCCGTTGGGGATGGTTTCGAGCATGGTCTCGAGTTCACCGCGGCGGGCCTCCAGTGCGGCGTTGGCGGCGGAGAGCTGGATGGTGGATTGCTGGACGGCGTTGCGGGAGTTTTCGAGATCCTCGGCCATGCGGTTGAAGCTGTGGACGAGTTCGCCCAGCTCTTCGGTGGCGCTTTCGGCGACGCGGTGGGCGTAGTCGCCGGCGGCGATGGAGTCCATGGCGTCGGCGAGGGCTTCGACGGGCTTGGTGACCTGCTTGGAGAGATGCAGGGCGAGCCAGGTGGAGGCGAAGAGGGCGAGGCTGGTCATCATGAGCAGCAGCAGGGTGTAGAGATTACGGATCTGGTTGCGGGTGCGGAAGACCGTCCAGTAGGCGTCGGCGGCGTTGCGCAGACGGGTCATGGTGGCGGTCATGCCGAAGGGCATGGGGAGGCCGACGACGACGATGGAACCACCCTTGAGGCCGGAGGCACCGAGGGCGTAGTCGTACTGGCCGAGGGAGAAGACGGGCTCGTCGTTGCGCTGGGCGGCGGCGAGGATGGCGGCGTCGTTGGGATCGGTGAGGGCGGGATGCGGGGCGAGTTCGTCGGAGCCGGCCTGCGACTCGGTCTCGTTGCTTTTTTCAGGGAGCCAGGGCTTGATCTGGGCGGTGGCTCCATCGCGCTGGGGCATGTGGAAGGCAGCGATGGGTACGCCGTCGTGGTAGACGATGGCGAATCCGTTCTGGAGGGTGATCTCGTGCTGGCGGAGGACGGCCAGGATGGCTTCGCGGGGTTCGGGCGCGTGGGCGGGCTGGCTGGCGGGAGCGAGGGAGGCTGGCAGGCTGGCGGCGATGGAGTCGGCCTCGGCCCGAGCGTTGGCGGTGGTGTAGCGGGAGAGTTCCAGCGCCATGCTGTTGCTATCGTTGCGCATCTGGGTGACGGGCTGCTGGAACCAGCGTTCGACGGCGCGGTTGAGCAGCAGATAGCTGAAGGTGAACATGAAAACGATGGGGATGAGGCTGACCAGGACGGCTCCCCACAGCATGCGGGTGCGGAGGCGGGTGCCCATGACTCGGCTGCGCTGATCGGCGTAGACCTTGAGGACGTTGCGCACCAGCAGAATGAGTACGGTGACGAAGAGCAGGAAGGCTACGACGGAGAGCCCGGTGAAGACGAAGATCTGCTCCAGCGTGGCGGGGTTGAGGAATTTGAGGTTGAAGGCGTTGAGGGCGATGAGGGCGGCGAAGAGGACCAGCAGGCAGGAGCCAAGCGCGATGCTGAGCAGCTTGCTACGGTTCGGACTTGCAGGCATGCCGCGCCCCTCCTGTGATGCACGCCGGATTGTGCAGCGTGCGTGACCCGATTATAGGCGCGAGGCTGGAGGCCACGTGCAGGTGCAGCAGACTATGTGCCGAAGTTTCTGGGCCATCTGCGTGCGCCATGGATGACGGCGAGAATGGTGATGCTGCGTTTCGCTACTCGATAGGCCACGATGTAGGGTGTGCCGAGGACGACGAGTTCGCGGGTTCCGCGACGACGACCGGGACGACCTTTTTCTGGAAATTGGGAGAGGCTGGTGGTAGCGCTGAAGATGATGGCGAGTTGGCTGTCGGCAGCCGCGATGCTGGACTCCGCGAGGTAGGAGTGCAAATCGTGCAGG
>DAICZO010000498.1 GCA_027311125.1 Acidobacteriaceae bacterium | reverse complement strand
CCTGCACGTCGCGGCTCCCGGCTTCGCAGACTCTTTACAGCCAATCACCATCGCCTCCGGCACCAACCCAGTGCTGCACATCCCGCTTGCCCTGGCCGCAACCGCGGAATCCGTCGTAGTGCAAGCTGCCGCAAACACCATCGCCACCGATTCGGTCACGCCGACCACGCTCATCAGCCGCCAGCAAATCGATCAAACACCCGGCGCCAACCGCACCGCGGGCATGGAGATGATTACCGACTATGTGCCCGGCGCTTACATGACCCACAACATGCTCCACATGCGCGGCGGCCACCAGACGAGTTGGCTCATCGACGGCGTCTCCATCCCTAACACCAAAATCGACTCTAACGTAGGCCCGCAAATCGACCCCAAAGATATTGACCAGTTAGAGACCCAGCGCGGCAGTTATGCGGCTGATATCGGCGACCGCACCTATGGCGCATTCAATGTGCTGCCGCGCAACGGCTTTGAGCGCAACCGCGACGCTGAACTGCTGCTGACCGGCGGCAACCTTCACTTTGGTGAGGCTCAGCTCTCGCTCGGCGATCACAATGCGCGCACCGCATGGTACGCCAGCCTCACCGGCTCGCGCTCCAACTACGGGCTGGAAACGCCCATCGCCGCCATCGACCACGACGCCACCAACTCCGAAAGCGGCTTCCTTTCGCTCATCCGCAACCATTCGCCCAAAGATCAACTCAGGCTCGACGCGCAATTTCGTCAGGATTATTTTCAGGTTCCCTACGACCCCGATCCCAATGACTGGGAGCAGACATCGAACTACTACAACTCATACGGCCTGCGCGACGGGCAAACGGAGCGCGACTCCTTCGTCATTGCCAACTGGGTGCGCACCCTCTCGCCCGTGGCCCAGCTCCAGGTCGCACCCTTTTATCACTTCAATCAGGCCGCATACGACGCATCGCCGGCCGACACGCCTGCTGCAACAACCTGGCATCAGACGTCGAACTACGCGGGCGCACAGGCCGATCTCCACGCCGACGCCGGCCCCAACAGCTTTTCCGGCGGCATCTATTCTTTCTTCCAGGCAGAGAATGACCTCTACGGCCTGCGCGTCAACAGCGGGAGCAGTTCTGCGGCAAGCGTGCCCAGCACGACCGCAAGCGCCAACGCTGGGTTGGTCGAATTCCACTTCTCGGATCACCTGCGCGTTGACCAATATATCACTCTGCTCGGCGGCATGCGCATCTCCAACTACCACGGCGGATACACGGAGAACGCAGCCTATCCGCGCATCGGGGCAACCGTTGAAATTCCGCGCCTGCACTGGGTTCTTCGCGGCTTCTATGGCCACTTCTTTGAGCCCGCGCCGGTTGAAACCGTCTCCAGCGCTTTCCTCAATTACGTCACAAGCCAGCCCGGCCAGAACGCCTTCGTCCCGCTACCGTCTGAGCGGGACGAGGAGCACCAATTCGGCATACAGATTCCTTGGAGGGGTTGGATGGTCGACATCGACACCTTCAAGAATCGCGTCAACAACTTCCTCGACCACTCCAACATCGGCGAGTCCAGCATCTTCTTCCCCGTCACCGTCGATGGCGCGCTGATTCGCGCCTGGGAGCTCACCCTCCGCTCGCCGCGCGTCTGGAAGTTCGGTCAGGCGCACCTCGCCTACTCCAACCAGATCGCCGAGCAGCGCGGCGCCATCACCGGCGGCCTCATCTGCTACGACCCGCAGAACACCGCGCAGTGCGACGTCACGCCCGGCTACACGCCCGTCGATCACGATCAGCGCAACACGCTCAACGTCGGCTTGAACGCAACGCTGCCGTGGAAGGCCTACGCCTCCACCAACATCTACTACGGCTCCGGCTTCGTCAACGGCAACCCCGACCCCGCAACTCCCTACCCCAACGCCTACCTGCCTTATAACACCAGCGTCGATCTGGCCATCGGCAAGACCTTCAGCGACAAACTCAGCGCATCGATCAGCGCCACCAACCTGCAGAACCGCCGCACGCTACTCGACAACAGCCTCACCTTCGGCGGCTTCCACTACAACGATCCCCGCCAGCTCTACCTGGAAATGCGCTATCGCTTCCACTTCTAATCCCGCTCCATTTGGAACTATCAACTCTCCCCACCCGTATGCCATCCTGATCTCAGCTTCATGGAGCCCAGCATGGCATACGGCCACACCACCTTCGCCACCACCTCAACCATCGTCCGCCCCGCCGACCCCACTCTTCAGCCCGCCATCCGCCTCGCCCTGCTCTTCGCCGCCATCAAGCTCTTCCTCCACATCGCCACCACCCTCTGGACCACCCACCTCGGCTACGGCTACTTCCGCGATGAGTTCTACTACCTCATCTGCGGCCAGCGTCTCGCCTGGGGATACGTCGATCACGGCCCCCTCGTCGCTCTTCAAGCCCGCCTCACCCAAGCCATCTTTGGCTCCTCCATCCTCGGCATCCGCATGCTCTCCGCCCTCGCCGGAGCCATCACCGTCTTCCTCACCGGAGTCCTCACCTGGTCCCTCGGTGGACGCCGTGCCGCCCAGTCCCTCGCCATGCTCGGCATCCTCGTCGCCCCGGAGTTCCTCGGCTCCGACAGCTACCTCTCCATGAACTCCGTCGAACCCATCTTCTGGATGCTCTGCACCCTCGCTCTCATCCGCATCCTCACTGAAAAATATCCAGCCAGCCCCCAACCCTGGTGGCTCCTCTTCGGCCTCTCCGCCGGTCTCGGCCTGCTCAACAAGCCCTCCATGACCTTCTTCCTCGTCGCCCTCCTCATCGGCCTACTCCTCACCCCCCAGCGAGCCGTCCTCGCCAGCCGTTACGCCGCCATCGCCGTCGCGCTTCTGATCCTCATCGCCCTCCCCAACCTCCTCTGGCAGATCCACCACCACTGGCCCACCCTCGAATTCCTCCGCAACGGCGCCATCCGCCACAAAAACGTTGTCCTCGGCTTCCTGCCCTTCCTCCTCAGTCAGATCGCCATGCTCCACCCCCTCAACGCCTTCCTCTGGATCACCGGAATCGTCGCGCTCCTCCGCGCCCGCTCCATCTCCAACATGCGTTGGATCGCCTTTACATACCTCATCTTCTTCGCCATCATGTTCCGCCTTCACGCCAAGGACTACTACCTCACCCCCATCTATCCCGTCCTCTTCGCCGCCGGAGCCATCGCCTGGGAACGCCGCTTCGCCCGCTCCGACCGCCGCCGCACCTCCACCTTTGCCTTCCCCATCTACCAGTCCCTCCTCATCCTCACCGGACTCCTCTTTCTCCC
>DAICZO010000496.1 GCA_027311125.1 Acidobacteriaceae bacterium | reverse complement strand
GGCACTCCATCAAGACTTTGCCTATCAGGTCCAGACCTAAACCCAATCGAATCAAGACTTTGACGCAAATAGCCGGGGGAGGGGGGGATAGCCGATCTCCCGCCCCCATCCCTCAGCGGCCACCCAGCTACTTCGTGGCGGCCACCGTTGCATCATGCGCATACTCCACCCGCACCGAAAGAATCTCGTACGGATGGATCGCCACACTGACCGTATTGCCAACCACGGGCAGAGCAGCGCCCAGCGGCTTCTCCATCAGGTTGGTCTCCGTCGCACCCGTCGCGCCCGGAGGAACCGTAAACTTCACCGTCGACTCCTTCCCGGCCCACTCGAACACCCGCAGAATCAGGCCATTCTCGTCCTCGGCCTTCTTCACCGCGGTCAGCACCACGTTCTCCGGCGCGACCGATAGGTACGAGTGCTCCAGCGGCAGACTGCCCGTGTGGGCCTGCACCTGCATCGCCTGCAGCCGGTAGTTGTACTCGTAGCCCGCCCGCTCCGTCAGCGCCTGCTTCCACGTCCCTGCATGCGGATACAGCGCATAGCTGAAGTGCTGGTGCCCCCGGTCCGCCTCCGGATCAGGCCACGTCGGCGAACGCAGCATCGTCAACCGCAGCACGTTCCCCGCGGCGTCGTACGCATACTTGGCCTCGTTCAACAGGCTAAAGCCGTGCTGCTCATCGCCCAGGTCCGCCCACCGCATCGCCGGAACTTCAAACTTCGCCTGCTCCCAGCTATTGGTCCGCAACGTCGTCCGGTCGATCGTGCCGTACGGAATCTCGTACGTCGCCATCGGCCCGCTCGCCGCCAGCGGAAACGCCGCCTTCAGCAGCACATGCGTCTCATGCCAGTCGATGTCGTTCACCACATCCACCATCTTCGCACCGGCATCCAACCGGATGTCCTGCACAAACTTGGAGTTCTGCCACGTCCGGCTCACGCGGATCACCGCCCGCATCGGCGTATTCTCCACCAGCGTTACGGAGTCGACCTCCGCGATCGGCGTCATCTGGTCCAGCGTGCACGGATCGATGTTCCACGCATCGTAGTTCTTCGGTGTGTCCTTGAAGGTCTGCAACTGGTTCCCGCAGCCACCCTTCGCCAGACTCTCGAAGTTAGCCTGCTTGTCGAACAGGCTGGTAATGCAACCCGTCGCCGGATCGACCACCACCCGCAGCGCAGCGTTCTCCATCGTCAACCCGCCGGCCGTCTTGTCACTCGCCTTCAGATCGCTGGCAAACGGCTTGGCCGCAGCCACTACGTGCAGCACCTCGTAGCCCAGCGAAGGTACATCCTTCGCCTGCACCAGCAGCTTGTAGCTGTTCGTCTTCGCATCGTGCGACACCACCGACGAAGGCACCACCCGGTCATGCGCATCCAGTACCGACACCCCATTCGCCGCAGCCCCCGGCATCTGCACCTCCACCGTAGCCACCCCGGTACGCACCCAGCCCAGCGGATTGAAGATCATCACCGGCACATCGCCCGCGGCCTTCGTATTCACGCCCGCCGCCAGTGTCCCCAGCGCCGTTGCTGCGATCTCATTGGTCTCCAGCCGAACCATGTCATAGTCCTGCTGCGCCTCCTTGTAGATCACGCCGATACCCGACCCCGCCGCCAGATCGTGGAAGCCATTGAACGCAATCTTCTTCCACGCATCCGTGAACTGCGCATTCGGATAGCTGCTGCCGCCCAGCCACGCCAGCGACGCATACTTCTCCGCATTCAACGTGCCCTCTTCGCTCTCGCGCATATTGCGCTTGTGCTGGGCCTGCGTCGTCATCACGCCGCGGTGATACTCAAAGTACATCTCATCCTTCCACGTCGGAATCGCAATCTTGCCTGCCTCCGGCGTGGGGAACTTGTACCCCTTCGCAATGGACTCGTAGTTCCACTCCGGCGAGGTGCTGGACACACTCTGCTCCGCCTTGGTGAAGAACGGCTGCGCCAACCCGTACTGCATCTTCGGCATAATCTTGTCCGGCTGCGACCAGTGATCGCCCTCGTCCAGAATCGCGCGCGTCGGCCCACCGCCATGGTCGCCTATGCCATACAGGTCCATCATCTCTTCCATCCCCGGAGCGCGCTCCCGCGCCGTCACCAGGTCCGCAGACAACCGCACCGGATTCAGGTTGCCGTTCGCATAGTCGTGCGGAAAGTACGTCAGCACCTTGCTGCCATCCGGCGACTCCCACCAGAACAGCTTGAACGGTAGCTGGTTGGTATCGTTCCACGTCATCTTCTGCGTCACAAAGTAGTCCACGCCGCTGCGCTTGTAGATCTGCGGCAACTGCCAGTTATACCCAAACGAGTCCGGGTTCCACCCGATCCGCACATCCACGCCGTATTGCTGCTGGAAGAACCGCTTACCCAGCAGCAGCGAGCGCACCTGCGATTCACCGTCCGGCATATTCAGGTCCGGCTCCACCCACATGCCGCCGACCACCTCCCACCGGCCCTCCTTGATCCGCTGCTTGATCTCTTCATTCATCGCTGGATACTTGTCCGCAATCCACGCGTTGTACTGCGCGGCAGACTGCGTATACGTGTAGTTCGGATACTCGTTCATCAACTGCAGCGCCGTGCTGAACGTCCGCTTTACCACGTCGACCGTCTCCGTCCACGGCCACAGCCACGCCGCATCGATATGCGAGTTGCCGGTCATGTGGATGGTCGCCTGCTGCAGCATCGGCTTCAACGGCTCCAGCATCTGCGTGGCCTGCACCAGCGAGGCATCGAACTTCTTCTGCTCGTCCGCGTCCAGCGCCTTCAGGTCCACCGCGGCAATCGCTTTCTCCAGCGTCGCCATATCGGCGGAGGTGTTCTTCGAGAGCGAAGGAATCAACAGCGTCGTCGAGAGAAACTCCTGCCGCAGATCAACGGGATTCGGCCGCCCAGGCGCGAAGTCGATCTTCAGCGTAGCTCCGGCAAACGTCTTCGTGTCCACCGTATGCAGCAGCTTCACCGCCACCAGAATCTTGTCTCCCGGCTTGGCCTGATCGAACAGTACGATCGGCTCCAGGTCATCGCCCAGCGCCACCCGGCGACTGTTGAAGTAGATAATCTGCGGCATGGGACCGTTTGCATTGGCGCGAAACTGAAACCAGATACGTGCGCCCGTCAGGTCATATCCATGCAGCGTCTTCGGTACTTCAATGGAGCGCCGGTACCAAGCTGCCTCGGTCGAGGCATGGCTGCGCGGGCCTACCTGCGTCCAGCCGGAGTCGTCCAGGTCCACGGCCTCACCATGCGCCAGATCGCCCGCATGGTAGCGCCACTGCTCCGCCGGCAGACTATCAAAGCTCGAGAGCCGCTCAATCACCTGCTGTGCCTGCGCAGGCAACGTTGCCGTAATCTGGGCAACCTCTTTGGCCGACTGGGCCCGGGCAGGATTGCCGCGCAGCACCAGCGGAGCGAACAGAACCAGCGAGGCTAGTACAACATTGCCAACACGACGGGGGGTGGGAAGACCGAATCGAATGCTCAAGCCAAACTCCTCTGAAGAAACTGCAAGGATGATGTCGCCGCAACGGAGCGCAGCGCAAATTCAAAGTATGAGGAGTCTAACGCGTCCCGCCGACTCTCGAATAGCCATCTTCGCGCTGCCTCCCCGCGCATCCCCCTGCGAACAACTTCTACGCAGCCAGCACCGCATGGCCTTGCGCTTTGCGATACGCTCGAAGTCTATGGCTCTCCCAAAGATCCTCCTCAGTTGGAGCGGCGGTAAAGACAGTGCGTGGGCGCTCCATCTCCTGCGCCAACAAGGCCAGTACGAGGTAGTGGGCCTGCTGACGACCATCAATGAGCAGTTCCGTCGTGTCGCAATCCACGGCTATCGCGAGACGCTGCTCGACCAGCAGGCCCTCGCCACCGGACTACCGCTCTGGAAGGTCGATCTGCCCTTCCCCTGCAGCAACGCAGACTACGAGTCGCGCATGGCAGCCGTCTGCCTGCGCGCCACGGCCCAGGGACTGCACGGTATCGCCTTTGGCGATCTCTTCCTCGAAGACATTCGCGCCTACCGGGTAGAGAAGCTGGTCGGCACCGGACTGCAGCCCATCTTCCCCGTCTGGGGCATCCCAACCGACCTGCTCGCGCAGCAGATGATCGCCGCCGGACTGCGCGCACACCTTACCTGCATCGATCCGCGCCACCTCGACCGCTCCTTTGCCGGGCGCAGCTTCGATGTCCACCTGCTCCGCGACCTGCCCGCCACCGTCGATCCGTGCGGAGAACGTGGCGAGTTCCATACCTTTGCCTGTGCCGGACCCATGTTCTCGCGTAGCATTTGTGTAACGCCCGCTCAGACCGTCGAGCGCGATGGCTTCCTCTATGCCGATCTCCTCCCCACTCCGGACCCGCCTCCCGCGCAGTAGATCACTGCTGCACTTCGCAGCCAGCGCCTGCCTCACTACCTGCTGCCTCGCTACCTGCTGTCTTGCTGGTATCTCGGCCAACGCCCAACCCCTCGCCCGTCCAGGCTGGGCCGGCTCCGGCCTCACGCCAAACCCCTGGTGGCGACACGCCGTCGTCTACGCCATCGACCCCCACGGCTTTCGAGACTCCAACGGCGATGGCACCGGCGACCTCGCCGGTCTCACCCAGCGGCTCGACTATCTGCAGT
>DAICZO010000489.1 GCA_027311125.1 Acidobacteriaceae bacterium | reverse complement strand
GGCGGAGATTCTGGCAGGGGAAGAAGGGGTGTGGGAATGAGCCGAGCTGGGTTGGGACATTTGAATCCGAAGACGGCACCTACGTTTCCGATGGCGGCGAAGTCGGCGATGGTGGATACGCAGTTGCGGAAGAACGTTCGTCATGCGACGGATGTGATCCAGACG
Source organism: Acidobacteriaceae bacterium (assembly GCA_027311125.1). Taxonomy (GTDB): domain Bacteria; phylum Acidobacteriota; class Terriglobia; order Terriglobales; family Acidobacteriaceae; genus Edaphobacter. Next base: position 8,461 of record DAICZO010000489.1, on the reverse strand, counting down.
AAGCGGGCGCGGGTGGTGGGCGAGATGCCGGACTGGCAGGCACTGCGGGAGTCGGGCAAACAGATTCGCCGGCACACGATGGAGCATCTGGATTTTTATCTGGAGGAGTTTGAGGCAAACTGCACGCGGGCGGGTGGGGTGGTGCATTGGGCGCGGAATGCGGAGGAGGCGCGGCAGATCATTGTCGGTCTGGTGAAGGCCTCGGGTGGGGACGAGGTGATCAAGATCAAGTCGATGACGACGGAGGAGATCCAGTTGAATACGGCGCTGGAGGCGGCAGGCATCCATCCGTACGAGACGGACCTGGCGGAGTTGATTATTCAACTGGGACAGGACCAGCCCTCGCATATTGTGGTTCCGGCGCTACACAAGAATCGCCAGCAGATTCGGGAGATTTTTATGCGGGAGATGAATCTGCCGGAGTTGGGGGAGAGTCCGCAGGATCTGGCGGATGCGGCGCGGCGTTTTTTGCGGGAGAAGTTTCTGCGGGTGAAGACGGGTGTGAGCGGCGCGAATTTTTTGATCGCGGAGACGGGTGGGGTGTGCATCGTCGAGAGCGAAGGCAATGGGCGGATGTGCCTGACGCTGCCGGAGACGTTGATTACGGTGGCGGGGATCGACAAGGTGCTGCCGCGTTATGAGGATCTGGAGGTGCTGCTGCAGTTGCTGCCACGGAGTGCGACGGGCGAACGGATGAATCCGTATAACTCGATCTGGACGGGGGTGACGCCGGGGGATGGTCCGCAGACGTTCCATGTGGTGTTGCTGGATAACGCGCGGACGGAGGTGCTGGCGGATGCGGAGGGACGGCAGACGCTGCACTGCATTCGGTGTGGGGCGTGCCAGAATGCTTGTCCGGTGTATCGGCAGACGGGTGGGCATGCGTATGGGAGTGTGTATGCGGGGCCGATTGGGGCGATTCTGACGCCACAGTTGCAGGAGATGCAGTATGCGCAGAGTTTGCCGTATGCGTCGAGCCTGTGCGGGGCGTGCTACGAGGTTTGTCCGGTGAAGATCAATATTCCTGAGGTGTTGATCCATCTGCGGAACAAGGTGGTGAAGCAGAACGGGATGTTGAATGCCGAGGCGCTGGCGATGCGTGCGATGGCGATGATCTTCCGGAGTGAGCGGCGGTTTCGAGCGGCGCAGCGGATGGGCCGAATGGCAGAGGCTCCGCTGGTGGGGAAGGATGGCTGGATTGGCTGGCTGCCGGGGATGCTGGGCGGCTGGACGCAGGTGCGAGACCTGCAATCGATGCCGGAGGAGACGTTCCGGGAGTGGTGGGAGAACCGTGGCGCGGAGGTGAAGCATGGGAGTTAGTGCGCGGGAGGCAGTGCTGGCGAAGATTCGTGCTGCCAAGGGCGGGGCGTCGCATGCGGCGGCGGTGCGGGAGGGTTGGAACGCGGTGGCTCGGGAGTACATCCAGAGCGCGACACGCGAGCGAGCGGAGGTGCTGGATCTGCTGGTAGACCGTCTGTTGGACTATGACGCGCAGGTGGTTCGAGTGAGTCGAGATGGGGTTCGGGACGCGGTGGGCCGGATGCTGGCGGCGCGTGGCGTGAAGCGGATGGTGGTGCCGGCGGGTATGCCTGCGGAGGTGCTGCCGGAGGGAGTTGCGTTTGTGGTGGACGATGGACTGTCGGCAGTGGCGCTGGACGGATTTGATGGCGTGGTGACGGGTTCGACGCTGGCGATTGCAGAGACTGGAACGGTCGTGCTGCAGAATGTTTCAGGGCAGGGACGTCGGGCGGTGACGCTGGTTCCGGACTATCACCTGTGCGTGGTGCAAGCCGCGGATGTAGTGGAGACGGTGTCAGAGGCGATGGAGCGGCTGGGCGCGACGAGCGGATTGACGACTACGTTTTTCTCGGGGCCGTCGGCGACGGCGGATATTGAGATGACGCGGATCAAGGGAGTGCATGGGCCCCGGTTTCTGGATGTGGTTGTGGTGGAGTAGGGCTGCGATTTTTTTTTGACAAGAGAGGATGCTATGGTGCACTCTTTTGATTGTTTCAATAGAGACTGATTTTCCGAGAGAGAAACTGGGTACAGAACGATGGCTGATTCCTTGAGCACTGATGGGCGTGATGTGGAGCAGGTACTCGCTGCTCTGGATGGATTCCGGATCGAGTTGCCATCGTGGGGATTTGCGAATACCGGCACACGATTCGGGAAGTTTATTCAGGGGGGCGCGGCGACGACGCTCGAGGAGAAGTTTGCCGATGCGGCGCAGGTGAATGCGTTGACGGGAGCGAGTCCGACGGTGGCGCTACATGTGCTGTGGGATCTGCCGAATGGCAAGGCGGATGTGCCGGAGATCAAGCGTCTGGAGCAGCGGTTTGGCGTGTCGGCGGGATCGATTAATCCGAATCTGTTTCAGGACCTGGAGTACAAGTACGGTTCGATTGCGAACCCCAGCGCGGAGATACGCGGGAATGCGTTGGCGCACCTGCTGGATTCGGTGGAGATCGGGCGGGAGTTGGGATCGAAGGATGTTTCGTTGTGGATTGCGGATGGGTCGAATTATCCGGGGACGCAGAGTGTTCGGCGGCGGATTGAGTGGATGGAGGCGGTGCTGAAGTCGACGCACGATGCGCTGGGGGATGACCAGCGGATGCTGATTGAGTACAAGCCGTTTGAGCCAGCTTTTTATCACACGGACATTGCGGACTGGGGGATGGCGCTGGAGCTGGCTCGGCGTTGCGGGCCGAAGGCGAAGGTGCTGGTGGATACGGGGCACCACTACCAGGGGACGAATATTGAGCAGATTGTGGCCTGGCTGCTGCACCTGGATGCGCTGGGTGGATTCCACTTCAACGACCGGAAGTATGCGGATGATGATCTGACGCTGGGGTCGATTGATCCTTACCAGGTGTTCCGGATCTTCCATGAGATTTTGAGTGCGAGTGTGACGGAACGAGCCAATGTTGCGTTCATGATCGACCAGAGCCACAACCTGAAGGGTAAGGTGGAGGCGATGGTGCAGACGGTGGTGACGGCACAGGAGTTGTATGCGAAGGCAGCGCTGGTGGATCGGGCGAAGCTGGCGCAGTTGCAGCAGGAGTGCCGGTTGGTGGAGGCAGAGGAGTGCTTCCGGAGTGCGTTCTGGACGGACGTTCGACCGATGGTGAAGGAGTGGCGCCTGGCACGCGGACTGCCGGCGGAGCCGCTGAAGGCATTGGCAGAAGGTGGGTATGTGGAGAAGATTACGGCAGAGCGCTCGGCGAAGAACGCAGCCAGTGTTTCCTCGTACGCCTGAGGGGTTTTCGGGGGCTTGAGGCGGCTTAGGTTGCGACGCCGGAGATGTATGCCTGCAGGTGGCGGATGGTTTCGCTTTGCTCGGAGATGACGGCGTTGACGAGGTCTCCGATGGAGATGACGCCTACGACGGTGTCGTTGTGCATGACGGGGAGATGGCGGATGCGGTTGTCGGTGATGATGCGCATGCAGTCTCCTACGGTGTGGAGCGGGGTGACTGAGATGACGGGGCTGCTCATGATTTCGGCGACGGTGGTTTCTTTGGAGGAACGACCCTGGAGGATGACCTTTCGGGCGTAGTCTCGCTCGGAGATGATGCCGAGGGGCTTGCCGGGCTGGTTGATGGGGTCGATGACGAGGAGGGCTCCGACTTGCTTGTCGGCCATCATCTGAATGGCTTCGAAGACGGAGGCGTGGGGCGGGACTGACCATACCTGCTGGTTTTTGTGCTTGAGGGTGGCGGAGATTGTGGTGGTGAGTTCGCTCATAGGTACCTCGGGCCTCGAATGCTACCTATGGGAGGTGCAACCGTCAATGCCGGAGTTGGCGATGGGGCGTGGCGGTTCAGGCAGGCCTTAAATTCATTAGCGAAACCAGGGCTGATGGCGCGATAATGGAGCGCTGCACGATTGAACCATACAGGGAGCCTATGCCACTTCGTAAGACGACAAAACGGTTGTATTTGATACCGGTGCTCTCCAAGGCACTGGATATTCTGGAGTTATTGCAGGCGGAGAACCAGCCGATGACGCTGGAGGCGATTCACCGACAGACGAAGATATCGAAGACTACGGTGTACCGGGTGCTGAAGACGTTTGTGCATCGCGGGTATCTGTCGCAGTCTCCGGATGGGCTGTACCGGTAGGTGACGCGGCCGAAGAAGATGCGGTTCGGGTTTGGCGGTCAGAGTGCGGATATGCCGTTCTCGGTCGAGGTGACGGAGAGCCTGAAGGAGGCAGCGGCGGCGGTGGGGGTTGACCTGCTGGTGCTGGACAACTGCTATGACGCAACGACCGCGTTGAAGAATGCAGAGGAGTTTGTGCGCAGCCGGGTGGATGTGGTGATCGAATTCCAGGTGGAGCATGAAGTGGCGGCGATGATCGGGGACAAGATTGCGGCAGCGAAGATACCGCTGATCGCGATCGATATTCCACATCCGCATGCGACGTATTTTGGCGTGGATAACTACCGGGTGGGGATCGAGGCTGGCGATGAGTTAGCCAAGTATGCGAATACCAACTGGGGCGGCAAGGTGGACTGGGTGATTGGGTTAGACCTGGTGGAGGCTGGACAACTGGTGCAGAGCCGTACGACCGGGGCCTTTGAAGGGATTCGGAACGGGATTCCGGACCTGCCGGTGGAGTTGTTTGTGCGGATCGATGGCCGCGGATTGCGTGAACGGAGCAAGAAACTGATCTCGGATTTTCTGCAACGGCATCCTAAGGACAAGCATATTTTGATTGCAGCGGCGACGGATTCGAGCGCGCTGGGTGCGGTGGACGCGGTGCGGGAGCAGAAGCGGGAGCGGCATGTTGCGATTGTGGGCCAGGACTGCATTGCGGAGGCGGTGGCGGAGATGCGTCGGGAACGTTCGCCGCTGATTGCGTCGGTCTCGCACCAGACGAATGCCTATGGACCGAGTTTGATCCACCTGGGGCTGAGCCTGCTGCGTGGACAGACGGTGCCACCGTACAACTATGTGGAGCACAAGATGGTTACTCGAGACTCGTTGACGTAGACACTGGCGGGGGTTGGTGGTGCGTGCGGGAGTGGATTCCGGCTGCATATTTTTCACCTGAGAAATAGTTGCTGTATTGGTGTTTGGTGTGGAATGATGGTTGGGCGTTAACGTACGAATGAGTTCTGGAGCGTAATCGATATGACAGCTAAAGCGAGTGGATCGGGCCTGAAATTTCTTGAGGACCGCTGGGATGATGCGGTTGCAGCGAAGCTGGATGCACCGGAGTTGCTGCGGTACCGGTCGAATCTGCTGGGTTCCGATCTGCGGATTACCAACTTTGGCGGCGGGAACACGAGCTCGAAGCTGGAGCAGATTGATCCTGTGGATGGCCAGGCGAAGCAGGTGCTGTGGGTAAAGGGCAGCGGCGGCGATCTGGGGAGCATCAAGCGGGCAGGGTTTGCGACGCTTTACATGGAGAAGCTGCTGGCGCTGGAGAAGGTGTATCGCGGGGTGGAATTTGAAGACGAGATGGTGGATCTCTATCCACTGTGCACGTTTTGGAACAACCCGGTGGCAGCGTCGATCGATACCCCGTTGCATGGGTATCTGCCGTTTGCGCATGTGGACCATCTGCACCCGGACTGGGGGATCGCGTTGGCGGCCTCGGCGAACGGGAAGATCAAGATGGAGGAGTTCAATAAGGAGTTTGGGCACAAGCTGGCGTGGCTGCCGTGGCAGCGTCCGGGTTTTGAGCTGGGGATGATGCTGCGCAAGATTGTGGCCGAGACGCCGGGTTGCGGGGGCGTGGTGCTGGGTGGACACGGACTGTGTACGTGGGGCGATACGCAGCGTGAGAGCTACCTGAATACGATTACGATCATCGATCAACTTGGCCAGTTTATCGAGCGGCACGGAGCGCAGCCGGGGCATGTGCATTTTGGCGGGGAACGCGTGAAGAGCCGCGACGACCGAGCTGAGATTGCGTTGAAGATCTTTCCGCATCTGCGGGGCGTGGTGTCGCGGAAGCAGCGTTGGATTGGGAGTTATTCCGACCTGCCGCATGTTTTGGATTTTGTGAATTCGTCGCATGCGGAGAAGCTGGCACACCTGGGGACGAGTTGCCCGGACCACTTTATCCGGACAAAGATTCGTCCGATGTTCATCCATTGGGATCCGGCGGGCGACCCGAGCGAGCTGAAGGGATTGATTGAGACTTCGCTGGAGACGTACCGGGCGGAGTATGCGGAGTATTACAACAAGCACGCGCTGCCTGATTCTCCGGCGTTGCGGGATGCGAGTCCTACGGTGGTGCTGGTGCCGGGCGTGGGGATGTTCAGCTTTGGCAAGAACAAGACGGAGTCGCGGATTACGGGCGAGTTCTACATCAATGCGATTGGCGTGATGCAGGGTGCGGGCGCGCTGGGTGCGGGGGTGGAGTGTGAGGAGATTCCTCAGGCTGGACCGGCTGCGTCGGCGGACCAGTTCTCGGTGCATGCGAACTACGTTGCGTTGCCACCGAGCGAGGCGTTTCGGATTGAGTACTGGAAGCTGGAAGAGGCGAAGATTCGCCGGCAGCCGGCGGAGAAGGAGCTGAGCCGGAGGATTGCGCTGGTCGTAGGCGGAGGTAGTGGAATTGGTCGCGAGGTCGCGCTGCTGGCTGCGGAGCGTGGCGCACATGTGGTGATTGCAGACCGCGATGTGAAGGGCGCCGAGGCCGTTGCGCAGGAGACGAAGGCGATCAGCGGCGTGGAGGCGGTGAGCTGGACGAGCATTGATATTCGCGACCGCAAGGCGATCCGTGCCGCGCTGGATGCGACGATTCGGCAGTTTGGCGGAATCGATATTCTGATCAATACGGCGGCGATGTTTCCGTCGTCTCCGGATGGGGTGATCAACGATGCGCTGTGGGCGTTGACGCTGGAAGTGAATGTGACGGCGAATCATCTGCTGACGGATGAGGCCTCTTCGGTGTTTGCGGCGCAGGGGATTGACGCGAGCGTGGTGCTGACGAGCTCGGCCAATGCGGTAGTGGCAAAGCGCGGCAGCGAGGCGTACGACGTGAGCAAGGCGGCGTTGAGCCACCTAGTGCGGGAGCTGGCGGTGTCGCTGGCGCCGAAGGTGCGTGTGAACGGGATCAGTCCGGCGACGGTGGTGAAGGGCTCGACGATGTTCCCGCGGGACCGCGTGATTGCTTCTCTGACGAAGTATGGTCTGCCGTTTGAAGAGAAGATGAGCGATGACGAGTTGCGGAACGTGCTGGCCCTGTTCTATGCGAAGCGGACGCTGACGCATCAGCCGATCGATCCGAAGGACTGCGCGCAGGCGATCCTGTTCCTGGCTGGGCCCAATGCCCGGTGCACGACGGGCCACTTGATTCCTGTCGATGGTGGACTGGTCGAGGCATATCTGCGATGAAACGAGCTCGTGCGAAGGCGGGGAAGCAAGAGCTGATTCCTGCGGACGCGCGGGCGAGTGTTGCGGTGGACCTGGGAGCGGAGAGCTGCCGGGTCTCTCTGCTGCGTTGGGTTGAAGGAAAGCCAGTTGTGACCCTGATGCATCGTTTCGCCAATGCTCCACGTATGGTGGACGGTGGGTTGAAGTGGGACCTGGCGATGATTGAATCCGGTCTGGAAGCCGGGCTGCGGCTGTGCGCGGAGGAGGCTACGGAGGGGATTCGCTCGATCGCGGTCGACGGCTGGGCAGTCGATTATGTGCGGGTGGATGCGGATGGGAAGGCGCTGGATGATCCGTTCTGCTATCGCGACGAGCGGACGATCAAGGCGGAGCGGTCGGTGCATCGCAAGATAGGGCCGGACCGTTTGCGGGAGCTGACCGGGGTTCAGTTACTGCGGATCAATACGGTGTATCAGCTGCATGCGGATGCGTTGCAGGGGCTGCCTTCGGGGCGGCAGTGGATGAATCTGCCGGAGTATATTTTGTCGCGTTGGGGTGGGGCGCGGGTCGCGGAACATACGAATGCGACGCACACGGAGTTGGTGGAGCTGTATCAGCGGCAGTGGTGCCGGGAGATCTTCAGCGCGGTGCAACTGGATTTGGCGTGCGCGGCGAAGATCGTTCCTCCGGGGACGGAGGTGGGACGACTGCAGGGAGAGCTGGCGGAGCTGCCAGCGTTTCGCGATACGGTGTTGATTGCTCCAGCGTGCCACGACACGGCTTCGGCCATTGCGGGGATACCTGCGGTTGGCAATGACTGGGCGTATATCAGCTCAGGGACGTGGTCGCTGGTGGGTACGCTGCTGGAGCAGCCACGCAATGGTGCCGAAGCGAGGGAAGAGAATTTTACGAATCTGGGTGCGGTAGGGGACCGGATATGTTTCCACAAGAATGTGAATGGGATGTGGTTGATCAAGCAGTGCATGGACGCGTGGGCGGCGGCGGGTAAGACCTGGGACGTGAAGGAGCTGGTGGCTGCTGCGGAGGTTGCGACGAAGCCGCAGGGGCTGCTGGATGTGGATGATCCTGAGTTGATGCTGGCAGGCCGGATGTTGGAACGGATCAACG
>DAICZO010000488.1 GCA_027311125.1 Acidobacteriaceae bacterium | reverse complement strand
GAGGGAGCCGAGTTGCCTGGTAGGGAAGGTAGTGGGCGCAGGGGGGTGGGTTTAGGATTGAGGCTATGGCCATACGACGAAGCTGCGTGGAGTGCATGGTGCGTGGGGCGCAGGGCTTTTGCAGTTTGGATGGCAATGCGCTGCGGGGATTGAATCGGATAGGGACGCAGGTGCGGTTTCGGGAACGGGAGACGCTGCTGGCTGAGGGTGCAATGCCGGAGCGTGTGTATGTGGTGTGCGAGGGGACGGTGAAGTTGACGACCTCGTCGCGGGATGGCCGGTTGCTGCTGCTGCGGGTGGCCGGGGCTGGCGACGTATTGGGGCTGGCTGCGGCGCTGAAGGGTTCGGGCTATGAAGCGACGGCGGTTGCCCTGGAAGAGTGCGAGGTCCGGGTGATTCCGCGGGCGGATTTTATGCGCTTTATGCAGGAGTTTGATGGGGTGGCGCGGAACTCGGCGCATGCGGTTGCGGGAGAGTATGGCTCGGCGGTGCTGAGTGCGCGGCGATTGGCGTTGTCGGGTTCGGCTGCGGGCAAGCTGGCAAGTGTGCTGCTGGACTGGGGCCGGATGGCGGCAGGGCGCAGGGCGATGGCAGCAAGCGAGCGTGACGTTGAAGTGAGCCGGACTGTAGACACCTTGGCGAGCGGGGCAGCCGGTGCTTCCACGGTGATGGAGGACGACGGAACGTTGCGCTTTCGGATGCCACTGACGCACGAGGAACTCGGCCAGATGGCGGGGGTATCACGGGAGACAGCGACCCGGGTGCTGACGCAGTTGAAGCTGGAGCGATTGCTGGAGGTGGACGGCGAGATGATGGTGGTGTGTTCACCAGAGCGGCTGGAGAAGTTGTACTGCTAGACAGGCAAGCGGGAACGCTGCCGCCACCTGATGGAGCATAGCGGCAGTCTCACTGCGCCAGGGCTGCACCTAGCTTGATTCTGGAGAGGCTTGCCGGGGAGCTAGAAGCTGGAGATGGATGGTTTGGAGCGGTCTTCGAGTTCGTAACAGTCGTCGGGGTGTTGAGGCGTGTTGGGTTCGGCTGGCTTGAGCTGTTGGCCGGGTGTCTGGATGACGGGTAGCGGCGTGGGTGTAGCGGGGATCATGGCTGGGTGAAGCGGGCGATGTGCTCTGGGGATGGCATAGTCTCGGATTCGCATGTCTTTTCCTCCTTGCTGCTGGTAGCGCAGGTGGTGGACAGCATCAGTGATCAAGGGCAGGTCCGGGCGGTGATTGCTGTCAGTTGAGTCTGCGGGAGCGTTCCTTGGGGAGTGCTGGATCGGACGACGACAAGACAGCGATGACGATGAGCGGAGGGCACTGGGTGCGCGTGCCGTAGCCGGAGCAGTTACCTGCACAGGACTTGATGGTCGTGGAACAGTACGAGCGGATGGGTGAAGTGGTGAGCATGGTGCCTCCGACTCTGATGGTGACGGAAGATGGGGTCGCAGTAAGTGATGGCGGTCACATCATCTTCGACTCCTACTCCGCTGTGTGGATCTGGGATGTTCTGTGGTGGGAGGCTGGGGGAGTGCGGTGCGGAGGCGGAGACGAAGCTGGGCGGTAGCTTCGCGGTGGCAGGGGAGACAAAGGGTGCGGAGATTGTCCAGGTCGCATTGGCCTCCGCCTTCGGCGACGGGGCGGATGTGGTCGGCATCCCAGAGGGAGCGGCGGCTGGTGATGGACTTCATGCCATAGAGGCTGAGGCCGGCGATACGGGCGGCTCCGCGGGCACGTTTGAGTGCGTGGTAGATGGCGATGGTGTCGGCCTGGCAGGCGGCGCAGATGCCGTGGTCGCGGGCGAAGACCTGATCGCGGAGGTAGCCGGGGTCGGTGCGGAGCCTCCACTGGTGGACGCAGTAGTCGGAGCAGAAGGTGCGGCGTCGTTTGGCGAGGATTTCGAGTTCGCACCAACGGCAGAGCGCGAGGCCGTTGGCTCCGCGCGTGAGGGCTTGAGGCTTGGTTCGGCCGCCGGGAAGGGTGCGGGTGGGAAGCATTGCTGCTTTAGTTTTACGACGCGGGAGAGGTGGGAGAGAGTGGTGAGGTTGGTTCCTTGGATTTGCCGGGGGATTTACTGGGGGATGGCTGAGGGA
>DAICZO010000487.1 GCA_027311125.1 Acidobacteriaceae bacterium | reverse complement strand
GGCGGAGCACAGCAGCAAGTCGAAGCTGGCGGCGCGGTATGGCGCGTTGCAGCACACGCGGCTGGTGAAGCAGGGCGATGCGGCGCTTAGTTTTTTTGCGTTTCCGCAGGCGGAGTTGGCAGAGGAAACGGGCCACCCTGATGCTGTCCCGTCTGGAGATCGACCTTAAAAGGCACGTCACGGTCGGTCATCAGGTTCCAGCCAATGCCGTGGAGATGATGGCCTTCAATCTGCGTGATGCGGATGCCCTCCCAGCTAAGGCGCTGGGTTTGCCAGGCGAGTCCGTCCGGGCCCCAGGCGATGAGCGTGTGGAAGCCAGCGAAGAGCAGCAGGGCATGGTCCGCGATGGGATGCACGGAGACTACGGGCTTGAGCGGCAGATGGGTGCTGTGCTGGGGATTAGCCGTGTCGATGAGATACGCGTATCCGCCCGCGACGGCGCACAGGTGCTGGGGGTTGGGGCAACTGAAGACGCCGGAGGGCATGGTGGGGTCCACGAAGCCGAGCGCGCAGGTGGCCAGAAAGCTGCCGCCTGCCGCAGGCTTGACTAGCAGTTGCAGCGCGCCGCGAGCCAGGGCATCTTCTTCCCCGGCGATCTGCAGGGGATAGGTGAACTGGCGGGCGGGTGCGATCAGCGGAGGAGCGCTCAGAACGTCGATCCGCCAGCTTCGCGGAAAGACATCGAGCGATTGCAGATCGATCATTCCTGCTCCATCTTGATCAGCGGGCCGGTGACGGCGTCGAGTGCCTGGCTGATGTCCGCGATGAGGTCGTCGATGTCTTCGCAGCCAGCGCTCATGCGGATGAAGCCTTCGGCGATGGTGTCTCCTCCCCAGCGAGCGCGGCGCTCGGCGGTAGTGGCGATGCCGCCGAAGCTGGTGGCCTCGGTGACGAGGACGGCCTGCTTGAGGAAGCTCTCGGCCGCGGCCTTGCTATGCAGCACGAAGCCAAGCACAGGACCGAAGAAGTGCATCTGGCGTTTGGCGATCTCGTAACCGGGATGGGTGGGCAGGCCAGGGTAGAGAACCGCTTCGACATCGGCGCGCGTGCTTAGGAACTCCGCGATGCGCTGCGCGTTGTGGCAACTGCGTTCGAGGCGCAGGGGCAGGGTAGCGATGGAGCGCAGAGCCAGCCAGGCCTCCATGGGGCCGAGGATGCCGCCGGTCATGGTGCGCCAGTTCTCAATCTGGGCTTTGAGTTCGAGATCGCGAACGGCGACGTGGCCCAGCAGCAGGTCGCTGTGGCCGGTCATGGATTTGGTATCGGAGGCGACCGAGAAGTCGGCTCCGAGGGCGAGCGGACGCTGGCCGAGCGGGGTGCAGGTTGTGTTGTCGACTGCGACCAGTGCGCCTGCTTTGTGGGCGGCTTCGCTAAGAGCGGCGATATCGCAGACGGTCATGGTGGGGTTGCTGGGCGTCTCGATCCAGAGCAGGCGGGCACCCTCCAGCAGTCCAAACTCGGCCTCTCCCAGCGTGGGCGTGAGGCGGAGTGTGATGCCCATCTGGGTGAAGTACTGCTGCAGCAACAGGCGGACGTTGTAGTAGGCGTTGGACTGGGCGACGACGATGTCTCCGGGACGGAGCACGGCGCTGAAGACCGCGGCGCAGGCCGCGATGCCGGAGCCGAAGACCAGGGCGCTGGCACGGTACTTGGTACCAGAGGCTAACTGGCCAGACTCCATGCGGGCGATGGCGCGTTCAAGGTCGGTCCAGGTGGGATTGTGGGAGCGGGCGTAGCTGTAGAGCGCGTCGGCTGGGTCGCCGGGCGTGTGGTAGGGCGCGGCGAAGACGGGGCCGCTGTGCAGAGGGGTTCCGGGAACGACGGGCGAGAGGGTGGAGCGGATGATTCGGGTAGCGTCATGCATGGCGGTGGGTCTCTCCGGTATGTGTACTGAGTTTAGCCGGGGGCTAGTGAGCGGTGCTGGAGAAGTGTTCCCAGCCAGCGGGTTGGAGTGGTTGGCGCGTGCCGTCGGGGTGCAGCAGCGTCATGATGGGTTGGCCTGTGCGTCGGCGAGTGATGCGGCCGATCGGGGTGATGGGAACTCCGGCGAGGGAGCGCGGAATGCGGGTGCTGGCGGCTGCGGTGAAGAGGAGTTCGTAGTCTTCGCCGCCGTGCAAGGCGGCCTGCAGGGCTGCTGCGGGGCCGAGTGCGGCTGCGAGGGGGTGGATGGGCAGGGCAGCGGCATCGACGACCGCGTGGACCCCGGAGGCGACGCAGAGGTGCATCAGGTCGGTGGAGAGGCCATCGCTGAGATCAAGCGCGGCGCTGGCGAGTTTGCGGCGGAGCAGGGCGGCTCCGGTGGCCAGACGCGGCTCCGGCAGCAGGTGCGGGTGCTGGGCCGCGTTGGCGCCAGCCGTGCCGCTCGAGCGGATGCGGGCCACAGACTTGCGGGCAAGCACAGTGGCCAGTTCAGCCGCCGCGCCTCCGAGGCTTCCGGTGCAGTAGAGCAGGTCGCCGGGACGAGCGCCGGAGCGTCGCAGGGCCTTGCCGGTGGGTGCGGCTCCGACGAGGATGATGTCGGCCAGTATGAGGCCGGGAGAGGCGATGCCGGGAAGGCCAGAGCCAGTTGCGCCTGCGATGCTGCTGGGCGACTCGGCTGTGTCTCCGCCCGCCAGCGGACAGGCGTAGCGATCGCCCAGGGCATGCAGGCCGTGGAGAAAGCGGCGCGTCCACTGCTGGCCGGATTTGGTGGTGACGATGTCGCGGGGCAGCGCGAGCGAGAGGAAGGCGGCCAGCGGCTTTGCTCCCATAGCGGCCAGATCGCTGAGGCCGCGAGCCAGGCAGCGGTGGCCGACGGATTCGGCCGGATGGCGGTCGCGGCGGAAGTGGCGGCCTTCGAGCGAAAAGTCGGTGGTGATCAGTAGTTCGCAGCCAGTGGGTGGGCGCAGGATGGCGCAGTCGTCGCCGATTCCTAGCACGACGGAGGCGTTTCGCAGGCGGGATGCGCGGCGTATTTGCTCAATCAAAACGAGTTCGCCGATGGGGTTCGCCTGCTGTTTCATGGTGATGCCAGCATAAATGCTCCACAAATGCTGGTTGTGCGGAGGTGTTTTTGTGGCTGTTGCTGGTTGCGTGGGGGAGCTTAGTTTGTTAACCTAAGAGGAACGCCTAAGAGAGACTCGAGAATCCTGAATGAAGATTGGCAAAGTTGATTTGCTGATTATGATTCTCACCTCTCCGAACCGCAGGTAGTGCATGCGGTCAAATCCAGGCCAAGGTCTCTCGTTGAGTCTCAAAAAACGTTACTACATCATGTTTGTGAGCCGGGACGAGAATGGCAGCCTGAGCAAGGTTCCAGTTCCCCTGCATTATGCGTACATCTTTGTGGCTGCTGCGGCGATCGGTATGTTTACGATCACCGGGCTGGCGGGATCGTACTCGCGGATGCTGATCAAAACAGCACGGTTCAACCAGTTGCGCCAGGATCACAACTCGCTGCAGAAGGACTATGCCCACCTGGAGAAGCAGGCCCACGAGAAGGACATTGAAGTGGCTTCGCTGGGCTCACTGGCTGGGGAGGTTTCGGCGCTGTACGGCCTGACTGCAAGCAAGCTGGCGATGCCGATGGGACACATGACGGGCAAGTCTGGCCGTAACCACTCTGCCGGGGTCGCTGCGGTGGCGACGACTCCGCTGGCGGATGTGAGCAACCCGGCTTCGGACGACACGTATTACAAGTCGCTGGATGCGTTCTACGCCCTGCGCAGCACTGCGATGAGCGGCACGGCGGCACGCGCGCTGGCCAACATTGGCAGGACCCCGACGGGCCTGGGCCTGGGCGGGTTCGATAGCTTTGAGTCGGCGGCGGGTGCGCCGTCGATGTGGCCGATCC
>DAICZO010000485.1 GCA_027311125.1 Acidobacteriaceae bacterium | reverse complement strand
GTTGCATTCACCTGCTGCAGCCGGCTGCGCCACTGGGCCTGCTGGTCTGCCGGGGCATAGTCGGCGATGGCGGTGAGCGAGGTGTCGATGCCATCGAAGAAGCTGTCCTCGTGCGCGGGCAGGCTGGCGGAGACGCGTGATGCGTACAAGTGGTAGGGTGACGACGATGGCCGAATGAAGGGGACGCCGATGCCGCCATTCTGAGACCGCTGCTGGGCCAGACCCTCACGGCCAATCAGCAGGTAGCTGCGGCCGAACAGTGGGTTGTAGGTGCTCTCCGGAATCTGGACCGTGGTAGAAGGAACGCCCTCGATCCACGTACCCGTTGCATAGTTGCGGAAGCGCACCGGCTCCCAGTGCCCGGTGGCGTAGTCGTAGATGCCCTTGTCCGTGACGCGGGCAAACGGAACGCGGGCATAGACCTTGAGCGGCTTCCACGGCAACAGCCCAGCGGCAATCTGGTCAGGAAAGACCGTAGGGTCAGCGGCCGCATTGAAGACCTCCTGCGCCATCTCGCCCGAGACCTGGTGCTGGCCATGGCCGTCGGAGACATTGCCCGCAAAGGTAGCCGTGATCACCAGCGGGCGGGTCAGCCGGACCACGCGAACCACGTCGTAGAGCACTCGGTCGTGGCCCCAGGTCTTCAGGGCTTCGTCGATCGTCTTGGAAAAGCCGAAGTCGGCCACCCGGGTGAAGTACTGGTGAACTCCGTAGTAGTTGCCTGCAGCCAGCAGCTCCTGGGTGCGAACCAGGCCCAGCTGATCCCAGTAGTCGGAGGACATCACATTTTGTCCGCCTTCGCCCCGATTCAGCGTGAGCAGAGTGGTATCGACGCCTTGGCCACGGCTCTCGTAGGCCAGCATGCCGCCGTCTTCATCATCCGGATGGGCCACCACCGAGATCAGGCTGGCGCGGGTGTGCAGCTTTTGCAGGCTCTGCCACACCGCGGAGGCTCCGCGATCCATAGGCAGTGGTGCAGCCGAAGCAGCAGGATAGGTCGGGGCAGACTGCGCGCTGGCAGCCAGAGTCAAGCTCAGCAGTGCGGCGGATACAAGTCGAGCGGCAGAGGAACGAAGGGACACATCCAGGCGCATCAGAACTCCACAGGTTTGGAATAAAAAATGAGCGCTGCACGGCGAAAAAGTCAGCGCGTGGCAGCGCTGGGATGCGGGCCGTTCGGGCATGCTCGCTTGTTGTAACTATACGTGAGCGCTGGCGCAGGCAAGCGCAGGCGGCAGCGTGCGCGGAGGCCCCGGCAGGGCAGGTATGATGCTGCCTAGATGGGTATTCCGCACAACAGCAGCCAGCATACGACCAGCGCCCAGGCTGCTGGTCTCTCGCCGCGGCATGGCGCGGAGCTGGAGCGAGGCCTCTCCGCACGCGCTGCCCTGGGGCTGAACATCATCGACATGGTGGGCGTCGGGCCGTTCGTGACCCTGCCGCTGATCGTGATCGCCATGGGTGGCCCGCAGGCGATGCTCGGTTGGGTGGCAGGAGCGTTGCTGTCGCTCTGTGACGGCCTCATCTGGAGCGAACTGGGCACGACCTATCCCGAAGCAGGCGGATCATACGCCTACCTGAAGCATCTGTACGGAGCCCACGGACTCGGGCGGGCGCTCTCGTTCCTCTATGCATGGCAGCTACTGTTCAGCGCACCCATGTCGATTGCCTCCGGCTGCCTCGGCTTCGCGCAATATATGTCCTACTTCTTCCCGCGATCCGGGGAGAAGCTGCTGTCCTTCTCGTTGCTGCATGTGCCGGTAGTCTTCAGCGGCCAGACGGCCATGGCCATGGGTTTGTGTCTGCTGGCCGTGGCGGTTCTCTACCGCCGAGTCCGCTCCATCGACCGCCTGATGAAGCTGCTGGGAGTGGCCGTCGTCCTGGCGCTGGTGGCCGTCATCGTCACCGGCCTGACGCACTTTCATCCGCGACTGGCGTTCGACTTTCCAGCGGGCGCATTCCACCTGGGTCATGCGTTCTTTGCCGGTCTGGGCGCGGGCATGCTCATCTCCGCGTACGACTACTGGGGCTACTACAACGTGTGCTTTCTCGGCGCAGAGGTGGAGCATCCGCGCAAGACCATTCCGCGGGCCGTGCTCGGATCGATTGCGATCGTGGGCACCCTCTATCTGTTGATGAACATCAGCGTGCTGGGCGTGGTGCCCTGGCGAGAGCTAACCGGCAGCGTAACCGGCGAGGCGCGCATGTACACCATGGCGGTACTGATGCAGCGGGTCTATGGCAACAGTATCAGCCCGGCTGCGGGCCACCTGGCCGCCATGGGTATCGTAGTGCTGATCGCGCTGGCGGCTGCGGCCTCCGTGCTCGCCCTGCTGCTTGGCTACTCCCGCATTCCCTACGCGGCGGCGAAGGACGGCAACTTCCCGGCCATCTTTGGCAAGGTCCATCCGAAGCACCATATTCCCCATATATCGTTGCTGGTGCTCGCGGCGATCACTGTGTTCTGCTGCCTGTTTCGTCTGCAGGAGGTAATCACCACGCTGGTGGTCATGCGCATTCTGTTCCAGTTTTTGCTACAGGGGGTGGCGGTCCTGCTGCCGCGGCATCGCAACGCACGCCACAAACGCAGCTTCAGAATGCCGCTGTATCCTTTGCCGGTAGTCCTGGCGCTGGCTGGGTTCGTGTTCATCCTGGTGTCGCGTCCAGCGTTTCTGCGCGAGATGACGATTGCAGGGGTGGTCCTGGCCGCCGGGGTAACGATCTACGCGACTCGTCGCTTATGCGGCACGCAGGTGCAAGCCAGTACAGATTGATTCCAAAAGAATTACGAGGATTTGCACAGGGTGAACCACCGACACAATAATTTTTCTTGACACATGTAAACGGTCTCATCTATTGTTCTCGCCGATCACTGAAAGCGGTTACATCCAAATCCAAAGTCATTGTGCTTCTGAGCAAGTGTCTGGTTCATGCGGATAAACCGAGGTCTGTACTGCAGCATTTTGAGTGTTGTGCTTGTGCAATGAGATCCACATGTAGCGAAATAAGTCAGAAAAACAAGATCAAAAGCTGAACAAATTTTGGGGGATAGAACGATGAATAAGCTATACAGCAACCTCGAGGGAGTTTTGCGCTGGTCGCAAACTGCTCTTAGAAGATCAGGCATGTTGCTCCTGTGCCTGTTCGTGGTTTCACTTGCGACGGGAGTCGCATTCGGTCAGGCTGACCAAGGTGCAATTACGGGTCTGGTTCAGGACCCGACCGGCGCTGTGATTCCGAATGCCCAGGTAACGTTGATCAACGTCAACACCGGGCTCCAACTGCAAACACAGACGGACGGTAGCGGTAACTACGTCTTTTCGCCAATTAAAATTGGTACCTACTCTGTCTCCGTCACTGCGCCGGGCTTCTCCAAGACCACGCAGGAGAACATTCAGCTGCACGTGCAGGATCGCGTCGCCGTCAACGTTCAACTCAAGACCGGCGAAAGCAACACCACCGTAACCGTAACCGAGGCGCCTCCGCTGCTCCAGACCGAAGAGGGTTCCACCGGTCAGGTTATCGAGTCCAAGACCATCAACGACACGCCCCTCAACGGGCGTAACTGGGTATTCATCGCACAACTCGCCTCCGGTGTTGCACCGGCAAGCGGAGCGCGCGGCCAGAAGGGCGGAGACTTCAACGCCAACGGTCAACGCGCTGAGCAGAACAACTACATCATGGACGGCGTTGACAACAACGTGAACGTGGTCGACTTCTTCAACGGTGCCAGCTACGTCGTGCGCCCTCCACCGGACGCGCTGGCTGAGTTCAAAGTCCAGACGGGTTCGTACAGCTCGGAGTTCGGTCACTCGGCAGGCGCCGTCGTGAACGCTTCCATTAAGTCCGGCACCAACAACATTCACGGCAGCTTGTGGGAGTATGTGCGTAACGATGCATTCGACGTGCGCGAATTCTTCCAGGGCAGCTCTCCCATCGCCAAGTATCGCCAGAACCAGTTTGGCGCCACCCTCGGCCTGCCCATCATCAAGGACAAACTCTTCTTCTTCGGCGACGTGGAAGCAAACCGCATCGTGTTCGGCAAGACTTCTTCCGGCTTGACGGTTCCTACCGCCAAAGAGCGCATCGGCGACTTCAGCGAACTACTCAATAAGAACTTGGTCAACGGCAATACCATCCAGTTGTACAAGCCCAATCCGGTTGCCAACGGCAGCCAGATCATCGAAGGTAACCGTCTCGATCAGTCCGGTGTTCCGCTAAGCCCGACTGCGTTGAAGATCCTCAGTCTCTTCCCCATGCCGAACATTGGCGTTCCGGGGCAGACCTATAGCAACTTCACCGCGCAGAACAACGTTCTGGACAACACCTTCCAGTGGGACGTTCGCGCAGACTGGAACATCAGCTCCAAGGACCAGGCGTTTGCCCGGTACAGCTACAATCACGAGCCAACCACTTATCCTCCCCCGTTCGGCAACATTCTGGATGGCGGCGGGTTCGGTCAAACCGGTCAGGTTGTACAACTGGGTGAGAACTTCGCAGGCAGCGAAACGCACGTCTTCACGCCAACGCTGACCAACGAGTTCCGCTTCGGATACAACTACGGCCACTTCGCGGGTCTGCAGGTCAACTCCAACAACCCGACGGCTGCCAGCGATCTCGGTCTGGGCGGCATTCCGTACGCCCCCAACCAGGGTGGTCTACCGGCCTTCAACGTATCCGGTATCTCCGGGTTCGGCGGTCCCACGTTCTACGCAACCAACGAGTATGAGAACGTCTACCAGATTCTCGACAACGTAACCAAGGTTCTGGGCAACCACACCTTGAAGGCCGGTGTCGATATTCAACGTATTCGCTTCTCCACCTCGCAGCCCACGCAGCCGCGTGGTAGCTACAGCTTCAACGGCACC
>DAICZO010000484.1 GCA_027311125.1 Acidobacteriaceae bacterium | reverse complement strand
CCCCGTGGCAACACCCGCACCGCCCACGGCTGGATTCAGGAAGCCGCCAAGCGCATGCTCATGAACAACCTCGACCCCGAAGTCGCGGAAAAACCCGAGGAGCTCATCGTCTACGGTGGCCGTGGCAAAGCAGCCCGCAACTGGCAGTGCTATCACAAGATCATCGAGACACTCGACCGCCTCGAAAACAACCAGACCCTCCTCGTCCAATCCGGCAAGCCCGTCGGCGTCGTCGAAACCCACCGCATGGCCCCCCGCGTCCTCATCGCCAACTCCAACCTCGTCCCGCACTGGGCCAACTGGCAGGAGTTTGATCGTCTCGACGCCGCCGGCCTCATGATGTACGGACAAATGACCGCAGGCTCCTGGATCTACATCGGCACGCAGGGTATCCTCCAGGGCACCTACGAGACCTTCCAGAGCGCTGCCCAGCAGTACTTCAACGGCACCCTCGCCGGCACCATCACCGTCACCGCCGGCCTCGGCGGCATGGGCGGTGCTCAGCCCCTCGCCGTCAAACTCGCGGGCGGCGTCTGCATCTGCATTGAGGTCGATCCCACCCGCATCGAACGGCGTCTCAAAACCCGTTACCTCGACCGTGCCACCACCTCCCTCACCGAGGCCATCGCCCTCGCCCGCCAGGCCGCTCGCGACCGCACCGCCCTCTCCATCGGCCTGCAGGGCAACGCCTCCGAGCTTTTGCCGCTTATGGTAAAAATGCAATTTGCTCCGGATCTGGTTACAGACCAAACCAGCGCCCACGATCCCATGTGGGGCTACCTCCCCACCGCTCACGTGGATGAAGACCTCAACACGCTCCGCTCACAATCTCCGCAGCAATATCAGCAGCGGGTGCAGGTCTCCATCGCCCAGCACGTCCAGGCCATCCTCGCCATGCAGCGCAACGGCACCATCGCCTTCGACTACGGCAACAACCTCCGCACCCAGGCCAAACTCGCCGGCGTAACCGACGCCTTCACCTATCCTGGCTTCGTCCCCGCCTTCATCCGCGACTCCTTCTGCGAAGGTCGTGGCCCCTTCCGCTGGGTCGCTCTCTCCGGCGATCCAGCCGACATAGCTAAAACCGATCAGGCACTCCTTCGCCTCTTCCACGACGACCTCCGCCTGCAGCGGTGGCTCGGCTTCGCTTCCGATCAGGTCGCCTTTCAGGGGCTGCCCGCGCGCATCTGCTGGCTCGGCTATCGGGAGCGCGATCAGGCTGGCCTGCTCTTCAACCAGATGGTCCGCGAGGGCACACTCTCCGCGCCCATCGTCATCGGCAGAGATCATCTCGACGCAGGCTCCGTCGCCAGCCCCTACCGCGAGACCGAAGCCATGCTCGATGGCTCCGATGCCGTCTCCGACTGGGCTCTGCTCAACTTCGCCACCGGTATCGCCAGCGGTGCCGGATGGATGAGCTTTCATCACGGCGGCGGCGTCGGCATGGGATACAGTCAACACGCGGGCCTCGTCGCCGTAGCCGACGGCAGCGACGAAGCAGACGAGCGTCTCCGCCTCTGCCTCACCAACGATCCCGCCATGGGCGTCATGCGCCACGCCGATGCAGGCTACGATAAAGCCCAGCGCATCGCCCGCGAGCGGTCCCTCGATATGCCGAGTCTCCTATGAACGTTGACACCCTCATCACCGGCATCACCCACCTCGTAACCGTCCAGGGCCCTGCCGCCAGGCACGGCAGCAGCATGAGCGATCTGCTCCGCATCGACGATGCCGCCATCGCCATCACCAACGGCACCTTCGCATGGATCGGCAAACACCAGCACTGGCAGGGCCATGCAGCCTCCACCGTCCACCTCGGCGGCCGCGCCGTCCTCCCCGGACTCGTCGACCCCCACACCCACGCCATCTGGGCTGGTGATCGCCTCGGCGACTTCGAACGTCGCAGCGCCGGAGCCACCTACGAGCAGATCCTCGCCGCCGGTGGTGGCATTCGCAGCACTATCCAGGCCACCCAACTCGCCTCGGTCGACCAACTCGTCGCCCTCGCCCGTCCCCGCCTGCTCGCTCTCCTCCGCTCCGGCGCCACCGTCGTCGAAGTCAAATCCGGCTACGGCTTCAACCCCCAGGCCGAGCGCAACATGCTCTACGCCATCCGCGATCTCCAGCAGCAACTCCCCCTCCGCC
>DAICZO010000482.1 GCA_027311125.1 Acidobacteriaceae bacterium | reverse complement strand
TCCCTGCACTGCATCCAGCATCCCCACCAGCGCCAGCAGCGTGCACGGTGTAGATATGCTCCGTGCGGATACATACGGGTCCATCAGCATCAAGGCCGTGCCTGCCAAAGGCAGCCCAATCCAGGCCGCCAGCAGCAACGTCGCCCCACCCCGTGCCGCACGACTCTCATAGCACCGTGCCGCTAGATGCCACCCGGCAAACAGCGTCATCCAGATACTCGCAACATAGATCGCCACCAGCACCGTCGTCAGCCCCACGTGCGACCCGCGCACCAGCCCCGCCACTAGAGGAGCAAACAGGCTGAACCGCAGATGCTCCATCACAAACGCCGAGCCATGTGGATACAGCGCCGGATGCAACAAGCGCTTCACCCCAGCCAGATACACCCCACCATCCTCCGCATACGGATGGTAGCCATTCACCGCACAGGAAAAGACGGTCAGCACACTTACAACCACTGCACCAAACCTCTGGTCCAGTCCGCGGCTCCCACTCTGTTCCAATGGCCCGGATACGGGTACTGCTAACGTTGTTGCCAAACGACCTAATCTCCTGACCCGAACCCAGGCGCAATACACCCACGCTCATCTCACTATGTTAGACGGCTGGCTCATTTGTATGCACGCAAAACAATCGTAGCAACCAACCATCCTTCCGCACGAGCGTCGTGGTTTACTGGTAAGCAGGGAGCAGTTACGCATGAATCGCACCGAAATCAACCGCAAAAAACAACAGTTTATCTTCCCCGCGGTCTCCAACTTCTTTTCCGATCCTCTCCCCATCGAGCGCGGCCACATGCAACACGTCTGGGACGTGGACGGCAAGCGCTACCTCGACTTCTTCGGCGGCATCGTCACCGTCGGCGTAGGCCACGCCAATCCCCGCATCACCGGCCCCGTCAAGGCCCAGATGGACAAACTCGGCCACACCTCAACCCTCTATCCCCACAGCACCATGGTTGCCCTCGCCGAGAAGATCGCCCACATCACCCCCGGTCGTCTCGAAAAGAGCTTCTTCACCACTAGCGGCACCGACGCCAACGAGACCGCCATCGACGCCGCCCGTCAACACACCGGCAACCTCGAAATCATCGCCCTGCGCCACTCCTACAGCGGCCGCTCCTCCCTCACCAAATCCCTCAACGGCATCGCCTCCTGGCGCAAGTCCTCCTATCAGGTAGGCATCGTCCACGCCATGAACCCCTACTGCTACCGCTGCCCCATGGGCAAGACCTACCCCTCCTGCGAGGTCGCCTGCGCCACCGATATCGAAGCCGTCATCCAGGCCAGCACCAGTGGTGCCATCGCCGGCATGATCGCAGAACCTATCCAGGGGGTAGGCGGCTTCATCACACCACCCAGGGAGTACTTCAAGCTCGCCTTCAATATCGTCAAACAGTACGGCGGAGACTTCATCGCCGATGAGGTCCAGACCGGCTGGGGCCGCACCGGCAAAAAATGGTTCGGCATCGAGCACTGGGAGGTCGAGCCCGACATCCTCACCTCCGCCAAAAGCCTCGGCAACGGCTACCCCATCGGCCTCACCATCGCCACACCCGAGATCGCCAATGCCTACCAGGGCCCCTCTATCGCCACCTTCGGAGGCAATCCCATCGCCAGCGTCACCGCCAAAGCTGTCATCGACCTCATCGAAGAGGACGATCTCCTCACCAACTGTGCCGTCGTAGGCGCCTACCTGCGCGAGCGTCTCCTCGAACTCCAGCAGAAGTACCCCATCATCGGCGATGTCCGCGGTATGGGACTCATGCAGGCCCTCGAACTCGTCACCGACCCCGCCACCAAACAACCCGCCCCCACCTTCGCCAACGAACTCCTCGAATCCGTCCGCGAACACGGCCTCCTCATCGGCAAAGGCGGTATGTACCACAACGTCATACGCATCTC
>DAICZO010000479.1 GCA_027311125.1 Acidobacteriaceae bacterium | reverse complement strand
TGGTGGAGCTGAGCGGGATCGAACCGCTGACCTCCTCGTTGCGAACGAGGCGCTCTCCCAGCTGAGCTACAGCCCCCCCCCAGACACAGCCCACGCCCCCGAACCACAGGCGCACGCCATGTCGATCAACTCTTCGAGTGTACCAGCAGCCAGCACTTCGCTCAACCCTGCGCGCCGCTCGCAGCGTCAGGGCCAGCGTCATCACCAGTGTCATCGCCCACACGCCCCGTCACCACCGTCCCCTCGGTCAGCGGCTTCTCCACCACATGCCACACTTCGCCCGTAGCATCCACCTCCACCCCCAGCACCGGAACCGTCAACCGCGCACCACTACGCGCCACCGCCTCCAGCACCCCGGTCTCATCGCCGCGGCAAAACTCCGTCCGATCCAGCAGTATCTGCCACCGCGCCGTCGCCTGCACCCGCGACTCCAACCGAATGTCCGTCACCACGCCTTCAAATCGCTTCATCGTGCAACCGCCTTCACCAGTGCTTCCATCTCGCGCACGCTGCCCACGCAGAACGGCGTTCGTTGATGAATCCCCTCCGGCTTGATATCCAGAATTCGGCCCACCCCGTTCGTCGCCATCCCGCCCGCCTGCTCCGCAATCATCGCCAGCGGATTGGCCTCATACAACAACCGCAGCTTCCCCTTCGGCTGCTTAGTAGTCGGAGGATACAGAAACACCCCGCCCTTCAAGAGCGTCCGATGAAAGTCCGCCACCAGGCTCCCGATATACCGTGAGCTGTACTCCTTACCCAGCGCACCCGTTCGCAGCCCGTCGACATACGCCCGGTACTCCTCCGGCCAGCCCGCCGCATTTGCCTCATTCACGCTGTAGTAGCTACCCTGCTCCGGCATCATCATCCGCTCGTTACTCAATACAAACGCACCGATGGTCGGGTCCAGCGTAAATCCATGCACCCCATTGCCCGTCGTGTACACCAGCACCGTCGAAGGCCCATAGACCACATACCCAGCCGCCACCTGTCGAAATCCCGGCTGCAAAATCGACTCTTCCAGCGTCCCCAACTCCGCCGGCATCCGCCGCAGCACGCTGAAGATCGTTCCCACATTCACATTCACATCAATGTTCGACGACCCGTCCAGCGGGTCGAACACAATAATGTACTTGCCCGTCTCCGCATCCCGATTGAACGTCACCGGCTGCTCGTCTTCCTCGCTCACCAGCGCCGCCACGCTATCGCGTAGCCCCAGGCAATGCAGCAGCGCCTGATTCGCATACACATCCAGCTTTTGCTGTTGCTCCCCCTGCACATTCTCCGCGCCAAACGAGCCATACACGTCGCTCAGCCCCGCGGAACGAATCCGCGCCTCCACCATCTTTGCCGCCAGCGTAATACCGCTCAGCAGCCAGCTGAACGTACCGGAAGCCTCGCGCCCCGTAGCCTTCAGTGCCGCCTGCTGCTGTTGCAAAATATGCTGCTGCACCGTCGTGATCATCGCCATCGTCACAACCCTTCGCCCCTCAGATTTGTCAGCGTTTCAACCCGGACAGATGCCAACTCTAGCATCGTCAAATATCCCGCAACAAGACCCTTTGTGCGAAATCCGTTATATCAGTACGATTACCGCCCAAGCCGCCCGCTACAATCACTGCAACCATGCTCAACCGCCGCCGCTTCCTCTCTTCCTCCGCAGCCGCCATCTCCCTGCCACTCGCAGCCAGCGGTCGCAGCCAGCCAGCCGCCGAAGCCCAATCACTACCCGAGCCCATCGCCGCTCTCAAAGACCGCCAGGCCGAAGCCATCCCCATCACCCTCGCCGAGCGACAGCAACGCACCGAACGCGCTCGCGTCCTCATGCACCAGCACCACCTCTCCGCCATCTGCATCACCGGCGGCACCAGCCTCACCTACTTCACCGGCATCCACTGGGGCCAGTCCGAGCGGCTCTTCGCCTGGGTCCTCCCCGCCACCGGAGCACCCTTCATCGTCTGCCCCGTCTTTGAAGAGTCCCGCGTGCGTGAGCGACTCACCACCGCACCCGACGGCGACCGCACCCGCATCTACCCCTGGAACGAGGACGAAGACCACTACGCCCTGGCGGCGAACGCTCTCAGTCAGAGTGGTATTACCACTGGCTCGCTCGGCCTGGACGAACGCGTCCAGTTCGTCTTCGCCAACCGCCTCGGTCAGGCGCTTCCAGCCATACAAATTACCAGCGCGATACCAGTAATCTCTGGTTGCCGAACCATCAAATCCAACGCCGAACTCGCCCTGATGCAACTGGCCAACAACATCACTCTCAGCGTCTACCAGGCCGTCTACCAATCCCTC
>DAICZO010000478.1 GCA_027311125.1 Acidobacteriaceae bacterium | reverse complement strand
CTTCTCATCCATACAGACTGCGGCAGGATCGAACGGAGCCTCGCCGTGCTGCGTGCTGGCGAAGAGCATGACGCGACCACCGGGGCGGACCGCGTTCATCGCAACCTGGATCAGCGCATTGCCACCCACGGCTACCAGCGCAACATCGGCGCCGCGCCCCTGGGTTGCATTTCTGGCGGCGGCTACGACATCGCCACGAGCGTCCAGGGGATGCTCAAGGCCGAAGCCTGCAGCGATGGCATGACGCTCAGTATAGAGATCGCTGGTCAGCACGGTGGCTCCCGTGCGACGTGCCAGAGCTGCCAGCAAAATTCCAATGGAACCCTGCCCGATCACCAGCACCGTCTCGTCCGTTTGCAGGCCCAGTAGCTGGATCGCCTTGTAGCAGGTGTTGACCGGCTCGATAAACGCTGCCTGCTCGAACGGAATGTGATCCGGGATCTTGATCAGTCCGCGACGCACGATCCAGTCCATGACGCGGATGTACTCCGCAAAGCCGCCGCCGGAGGGAGCGAAGCCCGCGGTGCAGCCTACCTTCTTGTAGACCTCGCACTGGGCGAAGGTGTGTTTGCGGCAGTAGTAGCAATCGCCGCAGGGGATGTGGTGGTACGCCATCACGCGATCGCCGACGCGGAAGTTGGTAACGCCTGGGCCTACCTGCGCCACGGTGCCTGACATCTCGTGACCGAAGACGCGCGGGGCATCGTGCGAGCCAGTATGAATCTTTTTGAGATCGGTGCCGCAGATGCCGCAGGTGTGAATCTTGACTAGTACTTCGCCGGGACCAATCGCAGGCACGGGAATGGTCTCGATGCGGACATCGTTGACGCCGCGATAGACTGCGGCACGCATGGTGGAAGGAATGGTTGTCAGATCGTTCACCTGCTAGACGGCTCCTGTTCGATTGGTTCGGTCTACCTGCTTGTGTTGCAGAAAGCTGCGAATGGAGACAGCTAATGCCTTGGCTGCGACGCTGCTGTTGCGGCCTAGTTGCAGCAAGGAAGCCCAGTACTGCGGCCGCAGTGCAACGTAGGCAAGGAACGGCAGCATACGCAACTGGCCGCGGACATCGATGAAGGGATTCAGGTCAGGCAACTGCGCGTCCCGCGCATCGGAGACGGCCTTGAAGCAGCAGACAGGGATGCCGCGAATATGCGCAAGCCTGCAGACCGCAGCGGCTTCCATGTCTACCAGTGCGGCTCCGTAGCTGGCTTGGAGGCGCTGCTTCTCGGCCTCGTCGGCGACATGTGGCGTCGTTACCAGGCGCAGGGTGCGGTCGCCGTCGGTGAGTTGGAAGCGTTCGCCCGTGAGCGCGTCGATGACCTCGGTGGCGATGTAGCACTGGCCCACGGATACGTCGTCGTCGAGTGCTCCCGCCCAGCCTATGGAGAGCACCATATCCAGTGTGCCGATGTGCTCCGCGGCCGCGAAGCTGCGCAGGGCCGCTGCCGTACCCATGCCACCGCACACGGCGATGTACTCGTCTGCCTGGTCGTCCGCCGCGCTGACCCAGATGGAGATGCCAGGAGTTGGTGAAGCAATGCGCTGCCAACCGCGCACCAGCGGCTTCAATTCTCCGGGGAGTGCTGCGAGAATCGCGATCCTCATCGTGCCGGCGCGTACCCATGCGCGATAAACCATTCGATAGCAGAACGTAACGCGGTATAGACCGGAAGCAGTTTGAAGCCGAGTTCGCGCTCGGCCTTGGCAGAGGAGGCAAACATCATCTTCTTTCCCATGCAAACCGCTTCGACGGTAGCGCGCGGCTCCTTGCCCAGCAGCTTGCCGGTGAAGTTTTCATCGAAGAAGGCAAATGCCATGGCGACGGCGTGCGGCACTTTCATGGTTGGCGACGGCAGCCCGGTGATAGCGGACATGCGGTCGAGAATCTGCTTGAGCGTGAGGTTTTCGCCGCCGAGGATATAACGCTCGCCAGGAGTGCCACGCTCCAGCGCCGCGACGTGCATGCGTGCGACCTCGGAGACATCGACCAGGTTCAAGCCAGTCTCAACGTAGGCAGGAAAGTTCCGGTTGAGGAAGTCGACGATGATGCGACCCGTGGGGGTGGGCTTGGCATCGCCCGGGCCAATCGGAGTGGTTGGATTGAGGATCATCACATGCTGCCCCGAACGAGCGGCCTGAATGGCTTCCTGTTCGCCCAGAAACTTCGATCGTTTGTAATGACCGATCATATCGTCGAGTGACACCGGAGTGTCTTCGTTGACGATGCTGCCATCGGACTGAAAGCCCATGGTGGCGACGCTGGAGGTGTAGACGACGCGTCGCACACCGACCTCACGGGCCAGTGCCAACAGGTTGCGGGTACCGTCCACGTTGGCAGCGTACATCTCTTTGGGGTCGCGCACCCACAGGCGATAGTCCGCGGCGACATGCACCAGGGCCTCGCATCCGGTAAGGGCTGAGCGCAGCGGTTCGATGTTGCGCAGGTCCCCCTGAACCGCCTCGGCATCGAGGCCAGTCAAGACGTCGAGACGGCTGGTGCTACGGGTCAGCAATCGCAGATCAGCCCCTGCTGCCGCATAGCTGCGGGCCACATGTCCACCGACAAAGCCCGTCGCCCCGGTAATGAATACGCGCAATGTTCGCTCGTTTCCGCGTGGTGTTTGTTCCGCACAGGCTAACCGCCGGAAGATCAGTCGGCGGAACTCTACGCCTGACCGTAGGGGTTAGTCCAGCTTTTCCGGCTCGATCTGGATGTTCTGCTCGCCGGCAGCTTTCTTGGCCCAGTACTTGGCAACCCAGGCCTCGAAGGTCTTGCCCGCGGCGGTGTCGCGCCCGCTGAACGCGAGTCCTGCGATATCCGCGTAAGAGATGTTTCGCTTGGTCTTCTCGTTGGTCGGAATGATGCGAACGAAGGAGTCAAGCAGCGTGTGGCCGGTGCGACGATCGAAGAGATAGCCTTCGACCCTGGAGCCGTCCCTGCAGGTGATGGTGATGTCGCCGCGATAGTCGAAGGCTTTTTCGAGTGCTTCGCGTACTTCGGCTTCGGTGGCCAACTCGGGCACCCAGCCTTCCAGTTGCTCGCGCTCACGTCCGGCGGCAACCTCGATCTCATCGGGGGTCAGATGCGACAACTGTTCCAGCTTGGCGGACTCTTGAAGGTCGGTGGCCATAATTAGTCTCCTGAGACTTCCTGCAGGCGATCTGCATTGTCAGTTGTGGTCGAGGGCGCAGCGATCTGCACCAGGGGGCCATGGCTTGCCGGCTTCCACTCATTCAGAATCTTCTGTGCGCCTTCATCTTTGTAGCTGCTTAAGAAGATGGCCTTGGCAGTCTCCAGCACGCCCTTGATGGAGCCAAAGGTGTAGTTGACGCCGCTGGCCTCGTAGCCCGAGTGGACCATGCAGTTGGCGCAGCGCGGATTGCCGGACTCGGTGCCATAATTCTGCCACTCGACTGTCTCCATCAACTCCTGAAAGCTGTCGGCGTAGCCATCCTGCAACAGGTAGCAGGGCTTCTGCCAGCCAAAGATGGAGAACGTCGGCATGCCCCATGGGGTGCAGGTCAGATCCTTCTTGCCCATCAGAAACTCCATGAAGATGGGCGAGGCGTTGAAGCGCCAGGTCTTCTTGCGATTGGAGAGGATGGCGCGGAACATCTTCTTGGAGCGTGCGCGCCCAAGGAAGTGCTTCTGGTCGGGAGCCTTATCATAGGTGTATCCGGGCGAGACCATCATGCTCTCCACCCCGGCAACCATCAACTCGTCAAAGTGGGCGCGAACACTATTGGGATCGGCGCCGTCGAACAGCGTGGTGTTGGTGGTCACGCGGAAGCCCGCTTCTACCGCGGCGCGAACGCCTTCCATCGCGATGTCGTAGCCTCCTTCGCGGCAGACGGAGAAGTCGTGATGCTCCCGCTGTCCGTCAACGTGCACCGAGAACGAGAGGTACTTGCTGGGCTTGAAGAGGTGCAGCTTTTCCTTCAGCAGCAGTGCGTTCGTACACATGTAGACGTACTTCTTGCGGGCAACCAGACCGGCAACGATCTCCGGCATGCGCGGGTGCAGCAAGGGCTCTCCGCCGGGGATGGCGACCATGGGGGTGCCACACTCTTCGACTGCCTTGAAGCAATCCTCAGGGCTCAGTTCTGCCTTGAGGATATGCGCTGGGTACTGGATCTTGCCGCAGCCGGCACAGGCCAGGTTGCAGCGGAAGAGTGGCTCCAACATCAGCACCAATGGGTACTTCTTCCGACCGAGGAATTTCTGCTTCAACACATACGTTGCAACTGTCCAAGCTTGCGAGACTGGCACTGCCATTGGATGTCTCCTTCACACTCTAAAATCTGATTCAAGCTTCGTCCCTATGCCAAACGGGCTCAGGACACTGTTGTTGTCGGTCTAAACTTTTGCGTGCGACTCTTTTTCCAACGCTCGCTTGTACGTCGTAAGCGCCAGCAGTGGGAAGTACTGCTTATACAGGTGGTATCCCAAATAAAAGACGCGCGGGAAGCCTGTTCCGGTGTAATAACTTTCGCCGTTGCGTCCCGGGACTAACTCATCCCAACTGCCATCGGCGTGTTGACGATCGATCAGCCAGCGAACGCCCTTGGCGACAGAGTCGGAGCGGACGTCGCCGCCAGCCAGCAACCCGAGCAGTGCCCAGGCGGTCTGCGACGGAGTGCTGGGGCCGATGCCCTTCTGCAATTCGTCGTCGTAAGTGCCGCAGGTCTCGCCCCAGCCGCCGTCGGGGTTCTGCATCATGCGAATCCACTCGGTTGCCTGCAGGATGCAGGGCTCGTGGCTCCACATGCCGATGGCCCCCAGGCCGCGCAGCACCAGGAACGTACCGTAGAGATAG
>DAICZO010000476.1 GCA_027311125.1 Acidobacteriaceae bacterium | reverse complement strand
CTATCTCTCCGGGAGACGGCGACGCCGTAATTTTCTTATTGCATGTATTCGGAGCGATCAGACCTTTGCTTATGATCGTGACGACCGAGTAGATCGGCTTTTGTTCCTGTTCTGATGCGCAAAGCCTGTACTCATTCCAAGAAAGTTCACTTTTTGTGAGGCTTGCAAGAACCATTGTGTCGCTGCTATCAAGCTGCACCACGTACTTTCCGCTTGTCAATTTGGCGGTCACCTCGCGGATTTCAAAGTTCCTCAGAACTTGAACCGTTACAATTCGGGCTCCAGTGATTGGTTTGCCGTTATGCCCATCTATTACAGCCACTTGCACCCGATTTTGGGCAGCGCATTGTGCCCCTACTCCAAAAAGTAGCAAAAGGCACACTGAGCAAGACTTCGTCATAGGGTGCATCAGCGATTTCTCTCCTAGAGGAGCATATCGTCAATCCCGCAAAACGTGGCTTTCCGCCAACATCGATGCCGATCTACCGTCCCGGCGTCCAGACGCTCGAACTTGGTTAAAACCTGACTTCAGTGGCGGGTGGTCTGGAGCAGCCAAAGCTTACGTCACCAGGCTCGCTCATTACGGCTCAGAGTGGTCACCGTCGGATGTTTCGGATAACCTATCACTTTTCTTATATCTAAGACCGAAATATCCGAACGCGCCCAGTGCGGCCCCAATCGGAATCGCCAACCACGCCCCGAATGGGCGAGCGTCGACGGAGTCATGGAAACCTGCATCTCTGCCCGCCAAAATTTCAATGTCGATGGCTTCGTTCTTCAGGGCGCGAGTGTTGCTTTGAAGATAGACAACGCGAAACGTACGTCCATTGAAAACTTCCGGCCTTGCCCAGCCTGGAAGAATGATCGAGGTTTCAATGTCTACGGGTTCACCGCTTCCGTCGGGCACGAGGCGGAAACCATAATGAGTGTCTCTTCCTTGTTGCACCTCCACGTGGTCATAAGCCTTACCGACCGCCGTGATCCGAGGTTCGAACGAAGGCGCCGTCGAATGAGCCAAGCCATAAATAAACACGACGACCCCCATGCCTAAGCAAACCCACCACACGGAAGAAGGAATGACCGCTCTGCGTCTCGCTCCGAGGGGATAGAAAACGGCAAGCGCCGCGCCTATCCCTAGCAGGCAGGTTCCCATAAATATCGCGCGATCCATAGATGCCGTTTTACTCTCTTGACTTGGTTCTGGCCATGATAACGCAACCCGCCAGTCGCTCATGGATGGCTCCTTGCTGCGACGAGTCATCTCGGGGTGAGCAGGCCGAGTGGGCTTCTGGCATGTTCCTCACAAACGGTGTTTCATGCAAGTTCGGCCTACGTAGACCAGCGAGCACTAGTTGCTCAAAATCCGACTTTACGGGAAACACGCGGTATAGGCAGAAGGACTAAGCTTTTTTACTTCGGAATTTATTGATTAGTCCGTGAATCGAGACGGTCGTCACAACTACGATCAGCCCATATTCCACGATGTATTGCAACAGCCACCGAAGTTCCATCACCCCGTTGAATTGCGGAAGCCATGTTGACCAACAGTCACGATGAGCGCGGGGAGATAGAACGACCAGATCAAAAGCTCGCAGATAACGGCGGCATACACAGTGGTGTAGGACTTCCAAATATTGATGGCTCCTCCTACAGCAAGCCCCAAGGCACCGAGAAGAGCCACATACTGCCAGACGCATGTAGGAGCGCCCCAGATCGCCCACATGAGCAGCCAATACGTCTGGAGGGTGAAAGCGATTCCCGTCACGATGTATAGCGCAGAGATCAATCGTTATCGTCCTCCTGGCACGATAACCTAGTTCATGAAAACGGTGTTTTACGCAAACTTGCTCGGCAATAGCCATCGTACGGGCTCAGTTGGTGCAAAATCGCCGAGTCACTCATCGAGCGGCGCTCGTCGGTACCGATAAGTCGGCATATCGGAAGTGATCCTGCCTTTCTCAACTGATGACAACAAGCCAAAGCACTCATTGACCCCTGAACATGAGCCAGGTAGTCTTCGGGATGCTACACGGGCGACCCGTAACTCTCCCGCCACGGCTAGGCCGAAAGCTCAGTTGCAGTGCATAAATCACGCCGTCTTCTGAAACTCCGGCGCAACGGGCTTCCTTCTGACCCATCTCTTGCTTCCGACGGTCATTCGGTGTCAACCCTTCCCCAATACCAGCACCCGCAGCCTGTCAAAAATCCCGTCAAAATCCCTTGTCAAGCCCCGTAAGCCATCTCCCCGCCAGATAAATCAGCCTAAACCAAACAAATAAAACCACTTGCACCCCAAAAATAAACCTCTCTCGAGCGACACTTTAGTTCCGCCCAATTCTCTAAAATAGAAGTAGGGGCAGTAACAGCAATGCCAGCCCCGACCAGCGTCTATCTGTTCAGTCCCTCGTCTTACCTGCACCAGCACACCAGCATCAGCCCGAAAAGACCTGCCGTATCACCTGTAACTCAAGCTGAATCAAGACTTTGCAGGTAAACGCATTAGAATCAAGACTTTGCAGTAAGTGGTTGCCGAAGTCCAAGGCTAAGAGCAATGCTTTGAAGACTTTGCGCAATATGTGGGGGAGGGGAGGGGGGCGACAACCAGCAGCCATGCCAATAGCCAAACTCACCCTCGAGATCGACATCCCCCACGCCCAGTCGCTCAAAGACCGTCGCCAGGTGGTCCGCTCCATCAAAGACAAACTCCGCCACAGCTTCAACCTCTCCATCGCCGAACTCGATCAGGCCCTCGTCTGGAACCGGGCCACCCTCGGTATAGTCGCTATCTCCGGCTCCTCCTCCTACCTCCTCGGCCAGATGCAGCAGATCGACCGTGCTGCCCAGCGTATGGCCACCAGCCTCGGCGCGGACATCATCGACTCCTACTCCGAAATCATCGACGAAGAGCCCATCCCCTGACCGTGGCAAGCGGCAAACACGCAAATTTGGTATGGTGAAGGATTCATGCAGTAACTAACCACAATGCCCGAGCAAAGAGCCAGAACCTATCACCGAAACCGAGTCGCCAACACCTTCTCCGAGGAGATCGGTGCCATGTTGGAGGGCGAACTCTCTGACCCTCGCATCGCGCCCAGCTATGTCACGGACGTGGTTCTAGCCCCCGGCGGCAAGTCCGCCCGCATCTTCGTCGCCGTCCACGGCTCCGAGGAAGAAGAGGCCTCCACCCTCGAAGGTCTAACCACCGCTCGCGCCTTCATCCGCTCCCAACTCCGCGACCGCATGGGGGTACGCCACGTCCCCGAACTCTCCTTCGCCATCGATCGCTCCGAAAAAATGACCGGTCGCATGGACGAGCTTCTAGGCCGCATGCGCAAACGCGACAAGAAGCGTGCCGACGCATCCCAGCCCATTGCCGAGCCGATCCCAAAATCATGACCGCTCAAGATTCCATCGCCGAACTCCTCCAGGAGTTCCGCTCCACCCCACGCTTCCTCATCACCTCTCACGCCCGCCCCGACGGTGACGCCGTAGGCTCCGTCCTCGCCATGGCCGAGATTCTCGAGCAGCTAGGCTGTCAACCCGAGATCGTCCTCGCCGATCCAGTCCCCACCATCTATCACGAACTGCCCGGCGTACAGCGTATCCGCATCGCCTCCGCTCTGGAGCCGGACGATACACCGATCATCGTCCTCGAGTGCGACAGCATCCAGCGCACCGGCCTCCAGGGACTCGAAGGACGACGCCTCATCAACATCGACCACCACGCCAGCGGCCGTACCTACGGCGACCTCAACTGGATCGATGACGCTGCCTGCGCCGTGGCCGCCATGGTCTATCACATCGCCATCGCCGCCAAGGTCCAGATCACCCCCGCCATGGCAACCTGCCTCTACGCCGCCATCCTCTCCGATACCGGCTCCTTCACCTATCCCAGTACCGATGCCGGCACCTTCGCCCTGGCCCACAGCCTCGCCCTCCACGGGGCCGACCCCAGCCGTATCGCACGCGACCTCTACTTCTCCAATCCTGAAAGCAAAATTCGCCTGCTGGGCGTAGCCCTCACCAACATGCAATGCGAAGGAAGGCTCGCCTGGAGCTGGATCACCTGCGACCAGATGGAGCAGACCAACGCCGTCGCGGAAGACTGCGAAGGCGTCGTCAACTACCTGATCGGCATCGCAGGTGTAGAGTCTGCCGTCTTCCTCCGCGAAGTGCCATCCACCAATGAGTTCCGCCTGAGTATACGCAGCAAGGGTAAGGTCGACGTCGCACAGGTCGCCGAAGTCTTTGGCGGTGGCGGCCACCGCAGCGCCAGCGGCTGCACCCTGCAAGGTCCACTGGAGTCGGCTACCGAACGCATCCTCGCCCAGCTTCGCACCGGACTCTGTTAGCCTGATCACGCCTGACCTTCGTCACTCCATGAATGAAACGCAGCAATCTAACAGTTCCGACAAAGCGAAACAGCGAGGTCCATCTGACTGGTTTCGCCAGATGCTGGACTCCACTTCGTTTGCAGCACCGCGCGAAGTCCTGATCCTGCTCGTAACGACTACCTTCCTCCTATTGTATGGCCTAATCCCCATGTTCGGTGGCGACCAACTGGGCTTAGTCGGAGCGGACGAACCGCGCTACGCTCAGATTGCTCGCGAGATGCTCATGGCGCACTCAGCAGCGTGCCACCAAGTCAATGCCAAAGTCATCCCCC
>DAICZO010000475.1 GCA_027311125.1 Acidobacteriaceae bacterium | reverse complement strand
GCCCTGCCCACCGCGCCCGTCGCGACCCAGAGTGTATCCGGACAAGCAGCCTCGTCCGTCACCCAGCCCAGCGCAGCGGTTGCCAGTGGCACCCCCGCCCAGCCGGTCGTTCAGGCCCAGGCCGAGACCACCACCGTCGTCGAGAATGAGCTCTACCGCATCACCTTCTCCAATCGTGGAGCCCAGGTCACCAGTTGGCTGCTCAAGCGCTATATCGACGCCGACGGCCGGCCACTCGATCTCGTCCACCACCAGGCCGCACAGCAGGTCGGCTACCCGCTCTCGCTCTACACGTACGATCCCGCGCTGAACACCACGCTCAGCCAGGCGATGTTCGTTCCTTCCGCGACCGGCAACCTCGCTGCGCCCGCCAGCCTCACCTTCACCTACTCCGACGGCAGCCTGCAGGTGCGCAAAACCTTCTCCTTCGACGAGACCTACGTCCTGCACGCGGATATCGATGCCACCCGCAACGGCGCACCCTTCCGCGCGCTGCTCAGCTGGCCCGGAGGCTTTGGCGATCAGGACAACGCCCTCGCCTACAACGGAGCCCAGCTCGACTCCATGCGCGATGGCAAGGTCGACCACCTGGCCCCCAAGAAGATCGCTGGCGGCGAGACCCTCAACGGACCCTTTGACTGGGTCGGCACCAGCGACATGTACTTCGCGGCCGTCTTCCTGCCCGACTCCGCCAGCAACGCCACCGTCGCCACCCTCCACAACCAGATCGACGTAGCCAAGACCATCCGCCGCACCGGCCTCGGCTCCGGATCGCCCGCCAAGGGCTCCGTCATGGTTCCCATCATCGGAACCGCAGTGGGCGATACCACCGGCCACACCCTCCTCCGCATCTACGCCGGACCCAAGGCCATCAACGTACTCAAGGCCATCCACGCCACAGACTCCAAAGTTACCCTGGAGCCGCTGCTGGAGTTTGGCTTCTTCGGCTACATCGGCAAGTATCTCTTCCTCGCGCTCCAGTTCATCCACGCCCACGTCACCCTCAACTGGTCCGGCGCCTGGGGCTGGGCCATCATCCTGCTCACCATCATCATTAACCTGGTGATCCTCCCCCTGCGCATCAAGACCATGCAGTCCGGTCTCAAGATGCAGCGCATCCAGCCGCAGATGGACGCCATCAAGGAGAAGTACAAGAAGTACAAGGTCACCGACCCCAAGCGCAACGACATGAACGCCGAGATCGTCCAGCTCCAGAAGGACAACGGCGTCAACATGTTTGGCGGCTGCATCCCCACGCTGATCCAGTTGCCGCTGCTCTTTGCCTTCTTCGGTATGCTGCCCAAGGTCGTCGAACTCCGCCACGCCCACTGGCTGTGGTTGCCGGACCTCACCTCGGCGGACCCCTACCACATCCTGCCGATCGTCATGGTCGTCAGCCAGTTTCTGGTGCAGTTCTACACCCCCTCACCCGGCGTAGACCCGCAGCAGCAGAAGATGATGGCCTTCATGATGCCCGCCGTCTCCGGCTACATGACCTGGAACTACGCCTCTGGCCTCGCGCTCTACTGGTCGGTCGGCAACCTCATCGGCATCATCCAGCAGGCTGTCATGAACCGTACCTCGCTGGGCCGCGAGATGCGTGAGATCGCCGCCAAACGTGCCCGCCGTAAGGCCGGTGTCGGAGCCACCATTCAGGGCAAACGATAATCCGAACGGTGCCAAGGGGCCCATCTACACATGAACGACTTTGGCACTGCTTCCAGAAAGATCGCTGACCTGCTCCACCTACTCCAGACCCGCGGCGGTCTGGAGTTTGCGTTTGAGATCCAGGCCAGCCACGGCCAGCCCCCAACCGCTGCTGCCGACCCCATCGCCGCCTCCGCCGAGATCACCACTCCGGACATTACCGTGCAGCTCTCCGGGCCCGACACCGCCCTGCTTCTCTCCCGCAATGGAGAACTCCTCCACGCCATCGAGCACCTCGCCGCCAAGGTCCTACACCTCGAACCCGAGCAGCATGACCGCATCTTCTTCGACGCCGACAACTTCAAGGCGCAGCGCGACCTCGATCTTCGCGCCGCTGCGGTACAGGCTATCCAGACGGTTCATTCCACCGGAAGGCCCTTCGCCTTCGCACCCATGAGCTCGCGCGAACGCCGCATCCTCCACCTGCTACTCAGTGTCTCTGGCCTGCCCACCGCGTCCTCAGGTGGGCTGCCCCGCCGCTTCGTCGTCCTTTATCCCGAAGGCCACATCCCCACGCCCAGCCTGCCCACGCCTGCTGCTCGACCGCCGAACAATGCAACCCAGCACGACCGCACCCGCGCCGTCCGCAACTCGTTCCGCCGCCGCTAACCCCCAGCGATCACCTGCCTAGCCCTCGGCGTAGCGTCGTCCGGAAGCCCTGCTCACAAACCGTGTCGCCTCGTATGGCTGCCGGTCCACCTCAGGCTCCCCGTCCAGATAGTGGTGCCACTCGCTCGACTCCGCCACTCGCTTCAGCTCTGCGTTCCGCTGCCGGAGCAACCGCGTCACATACCGTCGCAGTACCAGCCGCTCCACCATGCGACCCAGCCATCCCAGCGGTGTCTTGAACCGCACTTCATCCCGAATGCGCGTTCCATCGTTCATCGGCGCAAAGTGACGCTCATGCTCGAAGCGCGCAAACACCCCGTCCGTCATCACTTCGCGGAAGTAGCTATAGGGCCGCCATCCGTCGACCACACTCTGGTACTGGGTCTTGACTCCCAGGTGTCGTGCCTGAACCCGCACCACGTCGCCCGCGCCCAGTAGCCCCGACCGAGGCCCTTCCACCACTGCCTCGCCCGTCGATGCACCCAACCGCAGGCGCAGATCCACGCTCAGCGAAAGCTTGAAACAGCGCTCCACCGGTGCCTGTACCAACGTCATCGTTTTGATCGTCACCATAGCTTCTCTGCGGGCCCGGCCGTATTCATCTGCATCAATCCAAGAAAACTGCAAACGTCTGCACACTGTCTGCATATGGTTGGATGCAGACCCCCCCGCGCACGTCACCCGACGCCAGCAGATTATTTGTTGATCGCATGAGCCTTACCCGCAAAACCCAGCTTGCCCCCAGCAGTCAGCGCCCGACCTGCCCTACCCCATCCGGCAGATACCGCCGCCACTCGTCCCCTTCGGCGATCTGTTTCAGCAACTGAAACCGCCGCTGCACCAGCCCCGCAATATGCGGAACCATCACATACTTCCCCACCAGCGATCCGCCCAACAGCAGCGGCAGCGAGAACCGCACCTTGTCGTGCAGCAGCGTATGGCCCGCCACCTCCGCAAAGTGATGGTCATGATGAAAATGCTTGAACCGTCCCCGTCCCATGGTGTCCTGAAAGAAGTGCGGCCGGTCGTATCCCGTGATCAAAGTCTCATGCATCTGCGGCAGGCCAAACTTCCACCCGCGCCACACCAACTGGTCGTTCGCCTCAATCAGCCCGCTCGTCTTGCCAGAGACCGGCTTCATCTCCAGAGTCCTGGCCACCAGCTCAATG
>DAICZO010000013.1 GCA_027311125.1 Acidobacteriaceae bacterium | reverse complement strand
GGATGATGGTGAGGGGGACGGGGGTTGGCGCGGGCCCTTCGTTGCCAGCCTCGCGGTGGGCGGTGCGCATGCGCAGTTCCAGCAGGGGGTGGCGAGCGGCGATGAGGGAAAGCTGTGGATCGTCGGACGAAGAGTTATTGGTGGTGCCAGCAGCAGGCTGACCGCATGAGAAGGCGGGGCGGACGCAGTTGAGGGTGATGGCGAAGCGGGCGCGGGCGGTGTGGGCTTCCACCTCGGCCAGGATGCAGGTACCGAGGTGGATGGCGGTGGCGTTCTGGCCCAGTGCGTGGGTCATGACGACGAGGATGCGGTGGATCTCGGCCTGCTCTTCGTCCAGCAGGCGGACGAGTTCGTTGTTCTGCTCGATGGTCTCGAGCGGCTCCACATAGACGGTCTGGCCGGTGGAGGATGAGCCGTGGATGACGCCGGGCACTTTGCGCTTGAACTCGGCTTTGACGGGGATGACGAAGCGGTCGCCGCGGATGGTGATGAGGTCTTCGGTGCTGGACTGGGTGCTGCCCTCTTCGCGCAGGTGGCGGGCGGCGCGGCGGAGGCTATCCTCGATGGCGCGGTGCTGGCGCTCCATGGCGCGGCGGATGCGGCGGAGTTCGGGCGAGGCGTCGTCGCTGAGGGAGCCGTCGGGCTCGATCTTGCCACGCAGCAGCCGCAGCAGCGGGGCGAAGTCGTAGTCGAGCAGGGGTGCGGAGAGCTCCGCGATGCCGGGCCAGGTGTAGCGGGTGGTGTTCGCGGTGGCGGTGTGGGGATCTAGCAGGTTGCGCCAGGCGGCGACGCGCTCGACGACATGCAGCAGGTCGCGGATCTCGGTGGCTTCCAGGGCGGCGCCTTCGATGCGGGCCTTGTCCAGTGGAAGGGTGGGGTCGAAGAGGCCGTTGAAGTCGAAGCTGCCGCCGCTGGAGAGCATGCGCTGCATCTCCTGCGTGCGCTGGTGTTGCTGGTTGATCCAGTCCAGGTCGGCGGAGGGTTGCAGCGCCAGTACCCAGGCGCGGCCCAGCGGGGAGAAGGTGCGGGTGGCAAGGTAGTCGCGCAGGCGGGGCCACTCCAGCGCGGCGGCGCTGGTTTCGGGCAGGGGCGACGGAATGGTGGGGAGCAGAGACAGGCGGTTCACATCTCCTATCGTAATCGTCCGGGCGCAAAGCAATGAGCATCGGGATGCCAGCCGGGAGTGATTGCGCTGGGCGATGGAACCGGCGTGGCAGCGGGTGCGTACCAGTGAGTGAGCGCGGGCCAGCGCTCCAGTGGTACGGAGGTGTGCGATGGTCTGTCCGGCGTGTGGCGTTGCGATTACAGAAGAGGTTCGGTTTTGCAGCCGGTGCGGGGCGCCGGTGGCTGTAGCACAGATGCCTGGGCCGCCGGTGTCTGGGCCACCGGTGTATGGCGGGCTGCCGCCGCAGATGCCCATGGCTGCGCCTGGCGCGGGGTTGCGGGTGCAGCGGCACCTGCAGACGATGGGGATTCTATGGTGCGTCTACGCGGGCTATCGGGTAATCGGCGGACTGGTGGGGATGTTCTTCCTGCGGACGTTTGCGATGCGGCACATGGGGGGATTCCCGTTTGGCGGCAACTTTGGCGGTGGCTGGCCGATGGGCATGGCGGGGTTGGTACCGTTTATTGGAGTGATGGTCGTGATTGCGTCGGTGCTGGCGGCGGCGGTGGGGTACAGCCTGCTGACGCGCAAGCCGTGGGGACGGGTGCTGGCGATTGTTGCGGCGATCCTGGCGTTGGTTAAGTTTCCGCTGGGCACGGCGCTGGGGATCTATACGCTGTTGGTGCTGGCTCCGGAGGTTTCGGGCGCGGAGTATGACGCGATGGCGGACCGCAGCTGAGTGGTTGCAGCTTCCGCTGGTGATTCGGCTTAGACTATTGGCATGAACTTTCCTGCTACGCGTTTGCGGCGGTTGCGCCGGACTGAAGCGATGCGGTCGCTGGTGCGTGAGACGCATCTGCGGCCGAGTGCCTTGCTCTATCCACTGTTTATCTGCCCGGGCGAAGGGGTTCGCAAAGAGATCAGCTCGATGCCTGGGTGTTTCAACCTCTCGATTGATGAGGCGGTGAAAGAGGCGGAGGAGTGCGCGGCGCTGGGGATTGGCGGGCTGCTGCTGTTTGGGCTGCCGGCGGAGAAGGACGAGCAGGCTACGGGCGCATGGGCCGAGGACGGCATTGTGCAGACGGCGCTGCGCGAGTTGAAGAAGAATCGCAGGCTGGACTCGCTGGTGCAGATTGCGGATGTCTGTCTGTGCGAGTACACGTCGCATGGGCACTGCGGGGTTGTGGCGCGGGACGGCGACCACTTTGAGGTAGAGAATGATTCCAGCGTGGCGCTGCTGGCGAAGACGGCTGCCTCGCTGGCCAAGGCGGGCGCGGACATTGTGGCGCCCAGCGACATGATGGACGGGCGGATTGCGGCGATGCGCGACGCGCTGGATGAGGGCGGGCTGGAGCAGACGGCGATCATGAGCTACGCGGCGAAGTTTGCGAGCGCGTTCTACGGGCCGTTTCGCGAGGCAGCGGACTCGGCTCCGCAGTTTGGAGACCGGCGCAGCTACCAGATGGATGGAGCAAATATGCGCGAGGCGATGCGCGAGATCGACCTGGACATTGCGGAGGGTGCGGACATGCTGCTGATGAAGCCGGCGATGCCGTATCTGTACGTGATTCGCGAGGCGCGGGGGCGGTACGATCTGCCGATGGGCGCGTACCAGGTGTCGGGCGAGTACTCGATGCTGCATGCAGCGTTTCAGCGCGGATGGCTGGAGCCGGAGCGGGCGATGATGGAGTCGCTGCTGGGGATTCGGCGGGCCGGTGCGGACTTTATTGTGACTTATTTTGCGAAGGATGCGGCGAAGGTGCTGGGGTAGTTGTGGCTTAGAAAGCCAAACAGAAGTGCAGCGTCGAGTGATTAGCCTTGCGTCTGGATCTCGTCGAACTCGGCGAAGACTTCGGTGAGGGAGATGCGGATGGGTGTGCCTTCGACGACGAATTCGCCGTTGAGCGTTTCCAGTAGGCCCGAGGTGTTGGCGACCCATGCGTGGCGGCTTCTGGGATCGATGACCCAGATATAGCCGACGCCCATGCTGATGTAGTCGTCAATGCGCTCTTGCAGGCGCTGGAGGCGGTCTTCCGGCGAGAGGATTTCGATGCAGATCCAGGGTGCGGTGCGGACAATGGGTTCGACGGGATCGCTGCGGTGCAGGATGCAGATATCGGGGACGCGGAAGCGGGTGGGTGCGACCTGGACGCGCTGCTCGGGAAGGGCGATGGCCTGCCAGTCTTTGCGGTGGTTGTAAAAGATTGCGGTGAGAATTCCCTGCAGCAGTGCGTGATCGCGTTCGCCCAAGTTGCGCTCCTGAATTTTGCCGTCTACATAGTCGCAGTCGGGCCGGTAGCTGGTGTTCAGGTACTCGCTGACCGGGATGAGCGTCGCGCTGGCCATGGATACAGTATCGCGCAGGTTCCAACGGGTGGCGAGGCAATCTTTGGGGTGCACGGCGCGTAATGAGGCTGGTCTGGCGGCGGGCTTGCTATTCTGCCGTCGCATCGGTTATCGCGCAGGGATTAAAAAGCATTCGCGACGAGTGGCGGTGTGGAGCGTAAAATTCTGTAGTTACGGAATAACGCAGGAATGGAGATACCCTTGGCAGAGACAATTTACGACGTAGTGGTGGTGGGCGGTGGGCCGGCTGGATATACCTGTGCGATTCGGGCGTCGCAGTATGGCCTGAAGGCTGCGCTGATCGATGCGAACGACCGGCTGGGCGGCACCTGCCTGCTGTGGGGCTGCATCCCGACGAAGGCGATGTTGTTCACCGCCGAGCTGTGGGACCACCTGAAGCATGCGGATCGCTTCGGCATCGACGTGGCTGCGCCCAAGCTGAACTGGAAGAACGTGCTGGCGCGCAAGGACGACGTGATCTCGCGGCACACCAAGGGTCTCGACTTCCTGATGAAGAAGAACAAGATCAACGCCATCAAGGGCTTTGGCAAGCTGACCGGGCCGGCGAAGGACGGCGTCCACTCCATCGAGGTGAAGCGCGCCGATGGCACCAGCGAGACGGTGAAGGCGAAGAAGGTGGTGCTGGCGACGGGCTCCGACGCGCGCATGCTGCCGGGCTACAAGGCCGATGACACCATCCTGACGAACTACGAGATTCTGAAGATTGCAGAGATGCCGAAGTCGCTGGTGGTGATCGGTTCAGGCGCGGTGGGCGTGGAGTTTGCGTCCATCTTCAAGAGCTTTGGCGCCGAGGTGACCATCCTGGAGATGCTGCCGCGCATTGTGCCGGTGGAGGATGAAGACATCAGCAAGGAGCTGCTGCGGCTGTACAAGAAGCGCGGCATCGAAGTGAGCTTGTCGGTGAAGGACACCAAGATCGAGAAGAACAAGGGCGGCGCGCTGGTCTCGTACACCGACTCCAACGGCAAGCCGCAGACCAAGCAGGCAGAGAAGGTGCTGGTGGCGGTTGGCCGCTCGCCCCGCACGGCCGACATTGGGCTGGACAAGACCAACATCGTGCCTGACCGCGGCTTTGTGATGACCAACGAGTGGATGGAGACCACCGAGCCGGGCGTGTATGCCGTGGGCGACATCGTCGGCGGTATGCCGCAACTGGCGCATGTCGGCATGATGGCGGGCATGGTGGTGGCGGCAAAGCTGGCCGGTAAGTATGCGCGTCCGATCAAGCGCAACCGCATTCCGGGCTGCACCTACACCGATCCGCAGATCGCCAGCGTGGGCCTGACCGAGGCGCAGGCCAAGGAGAAGGGCTTCCAGGTCAAGGTCGGCAAGTTCCCGTTTGTGGGCAACTCCAAGGCCACGATCGTGGACTCGCACGACGGCTTTGTGAAGGTGGTGACGGACGCTAAGTACGGCGAGATTCTCGGCGTCCACATCATCGGGCCGTATGCGACGGAGATTATCGCAGAGTGCGTCACGGCGCTGGAACTGGAGGCGACG
This sequence comes from Acidobacteriaceae bacterium, assembly GCA_027311125.1. Classification (GTDB taxonomy): domain Bacteria; phylum Acidobacteriota; class Terriglobia; order Terriglobales; family Acidobacteriaceae; genus Edaphobacter. Next base: position 366 of record DAICZO010000013.1, on the reverse strand, counting down.
GTGGAGGAGATGATGTTCACCATCCACGCGCATCCGACGGTGGCTGAAGCGCTGCTGGATGGCTTCAGCAGTGTGGAAGGCATGTCGATCAACGTATAAGCCAGTCAGGCATAAGACGAGCGGAGAGCCCGGAGCGCTGGGCTCTCTTTTTGTTGGCAGCAGGGTTTGCGAGTACCTTAAAAAAGAGAGTTGAGAACGATGTTCATCCATCTGCTACATCTCGGTCGGGTGTCGTATGCGGAGGGTCTGGCGATCCAGCAGCGGGTGATTGCTGCGCGCAAGCAGGACCTGATCGGCGATACGCTGCTGCTGCTGGAGCATCCGCCGGTGATCACGCTGGGGCGCAACTCGCACCGCGAGAATGTG
>DAICZO010000471.1 GCA_027311125.1 Acidobacteriaceae bacterium | reverse complement strand
GAGCTGGTCGGCCATGCTGCGCAGGAGCGGGTTGATGCGATCGATGGCTTCCTGCTGCCACGGGGAACCTTCGGCGCGCAGGTCGGTCAACTCCTTGACGGTCTTCCCCAGATTGTTAACGTGCTCACGCATGTTCTCGAGCCTGGCGGCGTGGGACTCCCACGAAATGTTGGAGTTGGCATAGGCGTCGAGGGTGGCCGCGTCGTCTTCGGCCAGCACGGCGTGAGTCTTGGCTTCGGAGAGATATGTGGAGATAACTTCCGAGTCCTTCGTTCGGGCGCGTGCAGTGGAAGAAGCCAGGGCGAAGGTGACGATGAGCGCCAGAGCGGCGAGACCTGTGCAGAAGCGAGTGATGATTGGTGTTTTCATCGATACTCCTTGGTCGAGATAGATTCTTTCGACATACGTGAGGATTGCAGGCGGGCAGCTTGGAAGCGGTGATTTTTGTCACCTCTGGCAGTGAATCGCATCACCATGACCTCGCGTGCGTCGAGCGTCGTGGTGTAAGTGCCGGATGAGACGTACGATGGCGGCTAAGGTTGGAAGAGGACAGGTGGAGCGTGCGGGGTGTGATTTCGGTCACCGCATGCAGCAGGCAGGACGATGACCATGGAGCGATGATGAGCAAACGGCAACTGATCGGATCGCGAGTACTGGCCTTGTTGCTGGTGGGGTCGCTGGCTGCCGACGTGTTGCTGAAAGATGTAGGGGACATGCAGCAGTTGATGTGGGCCTGCTACTGGGCTTCGGCCTGCGTGGTGGCAGGGGTGTTTTTGCGCAGCGATGCGCTGGTGTCGTGGGGAGTAGTCTTCTTTGCGGGGCTGGGTCTGCCTGCGTGGCTGGTGGGCGTTGCGATCTACCGGGACGTGGAGGTGACGTCGGTGTTGATGCATACGGTTCCGCTGCTGGCAGGGCTGTATTACATGAGCGGAATGACGGTGATGCCACGGTACTCCTATGTGGGGGCGTGGCTGTTATACGTGGTTCCATTTGGGTTGTCGTGGCGGTTTTGCAGTGCGGAGGCGATGATCAATCTGTCGCATTGGGTGCAGCGTCCCTTACGCCATACGCTGCCGAACAACACGGCGTTCTATAGCGTGCTGCTGGTGCTGAGCGCGGGGATGGTGCTGGCGGCGTATGCTGCGATCCAGCATGTGTTGCAGCGGCGCAGTGAAGCTGTGGCAGCGGCCGGGCCTGTGGGTGTGGCGGCAGGCCTCAGCCGGAGCCGGTAAGGAGCGCGTATGTCCGATAGGGCGCATGACGGCAGTGAGCTGCATGAGAAGCAGGTGCGGTGTCTGAATCAACTGGCGCTGGACCTGCGCTGGTCGTGGCATCACTCGTCGGACGAACTATGGCGGCGGCTGGATGCAGAGCTATGGGAGCTGACGCAAAATGCGTGGGTCGTCCTGCAGACGGTCTCGCGCAAGAAGCTGGATGCGGTGTTGGCTGAGCCGGCGATGCAGCGGCTACTGGATGATTTGATGGAAGAGCAGCGAAGTGCGATTGAGTCTCCGGGATGGTTTCAGGTGGCCAGGGGTGGTGCAGGGCTGCGCAGCGTGGCTTACTTCAGCATGGAGTTCATGCTGAGTGAGGCGTTGCCGATCTACTCGGGTGGGCTGGGCAATGTGGCGGGAGACCATCTGAAGGCGGCGAGCGATCTGGGCATTCCGGTGGTAGGGGTAGGACTGCTGTATCAGCAGGGCTTTTTCCGGCAGGAGATTGATGCCAGCGGGCGACAGATTGCGCTGTATCCGTACAACGATCCGGGCCAGCTACCGATTGCGCCGGTGCGGGATGCGGCGGGAGAGTGGTTGCGGATTCCGGTAGTGCTGCCGGGCTTCAAGTTGTGGATTCGAGCGTGGCAGGCGGTGGTGGGGCGTACGCGCCTGTACCTGCTGGACACCAACGATCCGGCGAATCTGCCGTCGTACCGGGGCATTACGAACGAGTTGTATCCGGCGGAGGCAGAGTCGCGACTGCGGCAGGAGATGGTGTTGGGGATTGCGGGGTGGCGATTGCTGGAGAGCCTGGGGCTGCCGGTGGAGGTGTGCCATTTGAATGAAGGCCATGCGGCATTTGCCGTGCTGGAGCGGGCGCATGGATGGATGCGGCGGAGTGGGCAGACCTTTCAGCAGGCGCTGGCCGTCACTCGTGCGGGAAATATCTTTACGACGCATACGCCGATGGAGGCAGGGTTCGATCGGTTCGATGCCGCGATGATGGAGCGATACTTCAGCGGATACGCGACACGGGCGCTGGGCATACCGGTGCAGCAACTGCTGGCGCTGGGGCGGCGAGATGGAGCGGATGAGCGGGAACCGTTTCAGATGGCTTACCTGGCGATTCGTGGCAGCGGTGCGGTGAATGGGGTGAGCAAGCTGCATGGAGCTGTAAGCCGAAGGCTCTTTGCGCCACTGTATCCGCGCTGGCCGGAGCGGGAGGTTCCGGTGACAGCGGTTACGAATGGCGTGCATATGCCCAGTTGGGACTCGGCTGCATCGGATGCGTTGTGGACGCGGGCGTGCGGCAAGGAGCGTTGGCTGGGTGGGTTGAAGACGCTGGAGGAAGACCTGAAACGGGTAAGCGATACGGAGTTGTGGCAACTGCGAGGCGATTCGCGGCGAGAGCTGGTGCGCTACACCCGGGAGCGGCTGGCACGGGATCTGGCTGCACGTGGGGCCTCGGCAGAAGAGGTAGCCGTGGCAGAGAAGGTCTTCGATGGCAATACGCTGACGTTAGGTTTTGCACGACGATTTACGGAGTACAAGCGGCCGAACCTGCTGCTGCGCGATCCGGAGCGGCTGCTACAGATGCTTACCCGGCGGGAGTTTCCGGTGCAACTGGTGCTGGCGGGTAAGGCGCATCCGCAGGACACGGAGGGCCAGCGGCTGATTGAGCAGTGGGTGCAGTTTGTGCGGCGACCGGAGGTGCGCGCGCATGTGGTGTTTTTGAGCGACTACGATATGCACGTAACGGAGCACCTGGTGCAGGGGGTGGATGTGTGGGTGAATACGCCGCGGCGTCCGTCGGAGGCGTGTGGGACCAGCGGGATGAAGACGCTGGTGAACGGTGGGCTGAATGTGTCGGTCCTGGACGGATGGTGGGCGGAGGCGTACCGGCCAGAGGTGGGATGGGCTGTGGGCGATGGGCAGGAGCATGATGCAAGCCGCGATGCGCAGGACGCAGAGGAGCTGTATCGGCTGCTGGAAGAGCAGATTATCCCGGAGTTCTATGCGCGGGATGCACAAGGGATTTCGACAGCCTGGGTGCGGAGAATGCGGGAGAGTATGGCGTGTTTGACGAGCATGTATTCGAGCAACCGGTCGGTGCGGGAGTATACGGAGGATCTGTATCTGCCAGCGGCGGCAGGATATCTGGAGCGAAGCAGTCGGGCGGCGGCAGGGGCGGAGATCGTGGCGTGGAGAGAAATGCTGAATCAGCACTGGGATACGATTCGATTTGGGGATGTGGGCGTGAAGCAGGAAGAAGAATGGATTAATTTTTCGGTACAGATTTACCTTAATGCGGTGTCTCCGGAGGCAGTACAGGTGCAATTATTTGCACAGTCGACCGCGGATGACGCTGACTTTGTTGATGTCATGGAGCGCGAAGCGTCGCTGGTGGGGGCGGTGAATGGCTATAGTTACACCTGCCGGGTGGCGAGTGGGCGACCGGCAACTGACTATACACCGCGTATTGTGCCCTTTCATGCGTTGGCGCGAGTCCCGCTGGAGTGCGCGCGAATTCTGTGGCAACGGTAGTGCGGTTGCAGTCAGTGTGGATGCATGGATTCGATGGCCTGAAAACGGCCGATGTGGGAAGTAAAAGTGGCACTGGATGCAAAGCCTTTCACGTTGACTTCGCTTGATGGCAGGGGGATGATCATGCCTGCATATGCAGCACTGGTATTGTGCTCATGCTTAGGTACGAGGAGCGAATCGTTCGATCGGTTGATGACTGTCGAGCGTATTGCCCAGGCCGCGATGAGTCATTGAATCCTTTCATCCCACGAGGTTGTACCCATGTTTCTGCCTAAGACCCGTACGTTGGCGTTGGTAGCAGCAGCTACTTTGATATCCGGTTCTGGATACCATGCGTTTGCCCAGAATGCCCTGCAACTGTTTGGCTCGACGTATGTCCGCGCGTCCACGAGCGGAGCGTCGACGAGTACGCCGGTGACCTTCAACAGTGCGACGGCGAATCTGACCTGCCCGAGCGGGAGCCCGATCACGGCGGTGCTGTCCTCGACTGCGGACGGTACGGGCAATCTGCTGGTGGACAACTATGTGAACCTGACGGTGACGACCAGCAGCAGCAAGGCAGGGCCGACCAATGTCTGCCGGGGCGGCACGGTGGATACGGCTACGAACGGAACGCAGAACAACTGCTTCAATGCTACTTACCGGAGCGCGGCGTCCACCCTGGTTGGGCAGGACCTGACGCTCTACGCGGCAACCGGTGGCGTGCCACCAATCGATGTAAGCAGCATGCTGGTTGCCGGGGCGCAACAGGCAACCATTGACCTGGTGGATACTGGCGTCTTGCTGGCGAATGCGCCGGTGTACCTGGTGACGAGTTGCACGCAGGGCGGTGTGACGGGACCGGCGACGGTCACGGGCAACCCCATCAGTTCGACGAATCCACCTCCGTCGCAGTTGTCGCAGGACTTCACGTTCAATGCCGCTGCGGGGCAGGGAGTTGGCTTTACCTATGATCTGACGACCTCCCAGCAGAACGGCCAGTTGCAGATCTCGAACAACACGATTCCAAACACCAACGACCTGCCGCTGGATCCGACGATCTGGCAGAGCCAGTATGCGACGAAGACCTCGTTTGCGACCTCAAGCTGCCTGATTCATAACGGCGAGTTGTTCAACGGGCAGCCAGCGTGCAAGCTGTACACGCTGACGTGTCAGGTCGGCACGGGTGCGTCTTCGGCGGGTGCGTTGTGCCCGGTATCGCAACTGCGCGATGAGGTGTTTCAAGATCAGTTTACCGGCCCCACCTTTACGCTGCCGGACATCACCGGGCCAACCGGCAAGGTCTATCACCAGGGAATTGGATTACTGATGGCGAGCGAGGGCTGGACAGGCGGGCCGTGCGTATTCGATACGGCATCAGGGCTACAGTCTGAGGATTGTCCTCAGAACCTGCTGACCTATGTGGCACCAGGCGGGACAACGACGACTGCTGCGTTGACCACTACCTCGGCGGTTCACACCTCGTCGGTGGCGCCGCGTTTAGTGCAGACGCGTCTGCTTGCATTATCGTCATCGTCCTTCTCCGTCAGTGGTACCGGCACGCATCCTAACTCGACGTTTATCTCGGTAGCTGGCGTGCCGGAGGACCTGACGACAGTGACGGTGCAGGGCCAGCATCCGGGCGGATGGGTGAATAGCCAGAGCGTGAAGGTCGGTCTGACGAGCGAACCTCCCGTGCTGCCATCGTCGGTGCCGAACTACCAGAACTTTGTGGCATCGCCGATCCTGAGTATTACCTATGGCATTGCCCCGGCAGGCACGGCGCTCTCGACCAAGTTTGCGGTGCCGGGCGATGTGACGTTGACCAATGCGAATGGATGCCCGACGCCCGCCAATCCGGGGCAGCCGTTGGCGTCGGTGTTTGCACCGCCGTCGCAGGTGGTTACAGTTCCGGCGGACGGGCAATATCAGTTGCACTACTTCGCGCAGGACTGTGCTGGGACACAGGAGTTGCAGTTCAGCGCAGCCGGCAATGGCGGCTGGGCAACTTCGTTCTTTACCGTGCCGATCAATGTGGATACGGTTGCGCCAGTGGTAGCGTCGGCTCCGGTGCTTTCACCGGCGGCGGGTACGGTGAGCGGGATTGCGAATGCCTACTCGCTGAACGAAGTGGTTACGGCGACGTATAGCTGCACGGACAATGCTGCCGGTGTCGCGCAGTGTGGCGGCACGACGTATAGTGCGCCAGGCACGCTGAATACGGGGCCGCTGACGAGCGTGCTGGATACGTCTACGCCCGGCACCAGGAGCTTCACGGTGCAGGTAGTCGATGCGGCCGGAAACGTGGGCACACCGGTGACGGTGAGCTACACGGTGGTTGCATCGCCGGCAGACATGGCGCTGTTCCAGTTTGGCGGGGAGCAGGCAGAGACCGGCGAGCGCTTGCGGTATGACCTGCTCGCCCTGAACCTGGGGCCGAATACGGCGGAGGATGTCGTGATTCGGGATGTGCTGCCCGCCGGAGTGACGTTTGTGAGTGCGGGGTATCAGGATATCGCCTGCCTGCTGTTTGGCGGCTGTGAGGAGCCTCCGCAGGCCACGTCATGCATGGTGCAGGGCAATGTGGTGACGTGCAAGGCAGGGGAGCTGAAAGCGTTCTCGCGCAGATCGTTGAACGGGATTGCAGTGCGGATTGTGGTGAAGGTAACGGCTCCTCCACGGACGACGTTGCTGAACTCTGCATCGGTGAGCAGCAGCAATCCTGATCCACATCCAGGCAACAACGTGGCTGTGGAGCGGACCCGAGTGCACGACTAACGTAAACGCAACGAATCAGAGTGCGCGTGGGCCAAGTGCCTGCGCGCACTTTTCTTTTGTGGAACACGGCAAGAAAGTCCCATGCCCAGGAAAAATGAAATAGGCGGGGGCGTGACGTGGTGGAGACCTGCGGGTGATGACGGCTTCAGTGCAGTTATGGCTTGGGTGTGGCTGCGGCGATGGTCTCATTGCAGACTTGATAGATAGCTTTCAGGTCGGCTCGCTGGAGGATGGATTCGCTACCCGGCTCCGTGCGGATGCTATCGAAGCTGCGGATAGCCTGGCGGCTATAGTTGGCGGCCTCACCGTTGTTGTTGGTGGCCTTGGCGATGAGGCTGAGGAGGTAGTTGATGCGGCCGATCTCAGGCTTCATGCCGGATCTTTCTGCGTCGCCAAGATCGGTCAGCAGGGACTGGCGAGCCGGTGACAGGGTATTGGTGGCGATGAGCGCCTCGGCATAAGCGGAGGAGAGGCGGATGGCAAGGTTCTGGTCGAAGGTGGTGCGCTTGTTGACCAGCGGCGCGAGGCTGGTAAGGGCTTCGCGGGCGTGACCTTCGGCAAGGGCCACGCGAGCCAGATTGAGCTGGGTAAGGGCGGTAGTGCTGGCTTCGTTACGATGCTGGACGAGCTGGAGCGCTTTGCGGAAGTGCTGGGCTGCGGCCTGCGAGTCGCCCTGGTAAAGTGCGATGTCGCCGCGGGTGTTGAACAGCTTGGCCATCAGGATTTCGTTGCTGAAGTCGTGGGCGATGGTGTCGGCACCGTCAAGTGCGGTGCTGGCTTCGGCGTTGCGACCGGCGCGGGCCAGGGCTTCGGCGAGATCGTTCTGGGCCTCGGCCAGGGAGACGCTCTTTTCGCCCAGCGTATGAAGGCCTTTGAGCGAGTCCTGGATAGAGTTGACTGCGGCACCGAAGCGACCTTCGTTGGCGAAGACCATGCCCATCTGGTGGGAGATAAGCGCGGCGGTGCGTGGGTCGTCGGCTTTGCGGGCTAGATCCAGCCCACGGATGAGAGACTTGATGGCATCGTCGTACTGTCCGTCCTTGGTGTAGGCCTGGCCCATACCGAGCAGAGTCTGGGCGAGGTAGCCGGGGACACCGAGTTTCTCGCGCAACTGCAGTGCCTGCTGGTAGTAGGTGAAGGCGCTGCCGGTATCACCTCGGCTGACGTAGACGTCGGCGATGTTGTTCAGGCAGAGAGCCTCGAAGTTCTCATCTCCGGAGGCGCGCTGGGTTTTGAGGGCTTCCTGATACGCCTGCAGGGCCTGGTCGGACTCGCCGCGATCGGAGAGTAGTCCACCCATATCCATCAGGGTATCTCCGACTTCTTTGGTCATGCCGATCTCGCGCAGCAGGGCGAGTGCTTTCTGGTAGCTGGCAAGGGCCGCGTCGGAGTTTCCGGCACTGGATTGGACGAGTGCCATCTCGTCGAGTGCCGCCGCCATTCCGCGTTTGTGGCCCAGCTTCTGGTTGATCGCGATCGACTCCTGATAGTTGCGGAGGGCGTCGTCAGGCTTGTTGAGCAGACGGTAGCAGATGCCCGTGGCGAGCAGGGTGAGGGCTTTCATCTCCTGGTTGTCGGTCTGAATCGTGATGGTCAGGGCCTGCCCGAGAGGGTCGAGTGCGGCCTGGGGATTGTTGCTGGTGATCTCAATGACGCCCATCTGCCACAGGGCGCGGACGTTTTTGGGGTCTTCCTTGAGCAGGCTGGTGATGATGGTGCGGGCCTTGTCGTAGACGCCGGTTTCGACGTACAGGCTGGCGAGCGCGTACTGGACGTCGGTGTTGCCAGGAAGGTTGTGGGCCAGCCGCTGGTAGGCCTCGATGGCTTTGTCGTTGGACTGGATGATACGGGCATGATTGGCGTGGATCAGGTCCTGTACGACAGGGGGTAGGCTTTGGTTTTCGGCGAGTTCGAGCGAGCGGCGGGAGGACTGTTCCGCCTCGGCCTGATAGCCGAGTTCGGATTGGACCTGTCCCAGCAGGGCGTAGGCCAGCGCAAACTGAGGATCCTGCTGGACGACGTTGGTGAGCAGTTGATTGGCATCGAGGTTTCTGCCTTTACCGGCGAGGGCGACGGCCTGATTATAGTCGCGCAGGGCGGTAGCGGAGGTGGAGGTGGGCTGGAAGGACTGGGCCTGCAGGGCTTTGACGTCGGCAGAGGAGAGCGACAGGTTCTTGCGGATGGAGTCGGCCAGGGTTGCGATCGCAGCGGGCAGGGTCTGCTGCGTGGCGCTGGCCTTCAGGGTGGTGCTGCGCTCGTTTTTGAGGTCCTGTAGATCGACCTGGATGTCGATCTGATCGCCGAGGCGGACGTACTGGCCGGAGACGATGGTGTCAGCGGTGGTGAAGCTGGCGATACGTTTGACCATGGCGGGGTCGAGGGTGGATTCGGGGGTCAGGCGGAGATCGGCGTAGACCTGACGTAAACGCTCGGGCGAGACGGTACGGAGCTGTATGGACTGGCCAACCGCGGTGGTGAGCATGTCGGCGAGGCTGGAGCTCATCCAGTCGATGGAGGTGTCTCCGGAGGCGTTACGCAGGGGGAATACTGCGAGAGAGAGCTTGGGTCCGGACTGCCCGGTAACCGCGTTGGCTACGCGGGAGAAGAGTCCGGTGCGGTAGGCAAGGCCGAAGGTAAGCACCAGCAGCAGTGTGGCGGCGACCGAGAAAACCTTCCAGGCTGGCTGGCCCCAGATCGTCTTGCGCTGCGGGAGCGCCGGAGCGGGGATGCGCAGGGAGGAGTGGATCTGCGTTACAGCGCTGAAGGCCGTGGCGGGAGCATCGCCGGCGCAGACGTCCAAATCGATCAGGATCTGGCCTACAGTCTGGTAGCGGAGGTTGACGTCGCGTTCGAGGCATTTGCAGACGACGTCGCAGAGGGGCTTGGGGATGGCAGGATTGATGTTGGAGAGGGGTTCGACGCTTTGCTGCGTGCGCAGGATGAGGCTGGCGACCGCGCTCTGGGCCTGGAACGGGGTGGAGCCCGCCAGCAGCTCGTAGAAGATGATGCCGAGGGCAAAGATGTCGGAGCGCTGGTCGACAGGTTTGCCGAGGGCCTGCTCGGGAGACATGTACTCCATGGTTCCGACCAGGCTGCCGGACTGGGTCATGCCATTGTCTTCGAGGGTCCGGGCAAGGCCGAAGTCCATGACGAGGGCACGGCCGGAGCTGTCCAGAAGAATGTTCTGGGGCTTCAGATCGCGGTGGACCACCCCAACGGTGTGGGCGGCCTGCAGGGCGCGGCAGACCTGACGGATGATGGCGATTACTTCGTCGGGAGGGAAGGAGCCGCGTTCGCGCAGAATGGCATGCAGGTCGCGCCCGTCGATGTACTCCATGGTGATGAACTTGAGGCCATCGGCGTCACCGAGATCGAAGATGCGGATGACGTTCTTGTGTGTAACCTGGGAGGCGAGTAATAGCTCCTGCTTGAAGCGATCAATAATGGCGCGGTCGCGGGCAAACTCGGGCCGGATAACCTTGAAGGCGACCAGTCGGCCTATTTCCAGATCTTTGGCTTTGTATACCGCTCCCATGCCACCGACGCCCAGCATGGAGATAATCTCGTAGCGGTTACCAATGATGTCTCCGGTGGCAAGATCGGCACCCGGAGGTGCTTCGCGATCAGGCGGACGGGTCGGGGGACGAGGCAGCGATGTGCCGGAGAAGATCTCCTGGGCAGGAATGTTGAGGACGGTGGGTGAGTCGAGCGGAGAGGTGGAGTTGGGCGCGGGGATATTGGCGGAGGAGCTTTCACCCGGGAGCGGAGCACGCACTCCGGCAGAACCCTGTTGGCCGGGGGGATTCGGTGGTCGAACTCCGCCATCGTCATTCATAGGAAGAAGAGCGTTCTTGGCCTGCGATGAAAATCAAGTGCAACCTTTAGGTGCCAATTTTAGATACTTCTAAGTTAACAAAAGATAGTACGCTTTGGCGCGGATATTTGCGTGTCAGCGAGGAAGATTGCGCTATCTTGGGTGGGATAGGTGGATGTAGTTAGAGCCTGAGACTTTTCTAAACGTAACCGGGAGTGATCGCTCGGGATAGAACGCAGGATGACCATGGACACTCAGAACCAATTTGCCTTGCATGTTGTCACCGAAGGCTTGCCCGACCAGCATCTTGTGCTGGATCACTTTCCTTTTACGCTGGGTCGTCTGGCGGACCGCGACTGCGTAGTGGCCGATAAGTCAGTCTCGCGCGAGCACGCGATGATTGTGCTTGAAGATGACGGGCTGGTGCTGGTAGACCAGGGCAGCCGGTTTGGAACGTTTGTGAACGGTGATCGAGTTGAACGGCGAGTGGTGCATCCGGGCGACATTATTCAACTGGGATCGGATCTGGGACCCACACTGCGCATGGTGCGCGAGGGCGGCGAGGCGGGCAGTAACGCGAGCGGAATCCTGCCTGACCTGAAGGTGTTGACGAAGACGGGATCGGACTTTGAACGACTCAAGTGGTTTCTGGCGGCAGCACGACGGCTGAATGAGTTTGGCGCGATCGAAGAGATACTGGTGTCGCTGGTGGAGATCACGCTGCAGTTGACCAAGGTGGAACGCGGGTTTGTGTTTTTGAACGACGGTGAGGGCGGTATGCGGCTGGCCGTGGGCCGGACGCTGAACGGGCCGGTACCCGAGGACGACTCGAATATCTCGCGGTCCGCCATTCAGCAGGCGATTCTCGGGCAGTCGAAATTCATTGTCACGGACACGCTTTCGGCCGAGTCGCAGATGACGTCCGAGAGCATGGTGGTGCACAACATCCGGTCGGTCATCTGCATTCCTCTGAGGCGGCGCTCAGCGGATGCAGGCAGCGCTCCGGAGACCATGGGGGTGCTGTATCTGGACAGTCGCCTGCATGCCGGTCGGTTGACCTTGGTGGAGCACGACCTGCTCGAGACCATCGCCAAGGAAGCGGCGGCGCTGGTGGAGAATGCCTACCTGGTGGAGTCGGAGGTGGCGGCGCGCAAGTACAGGACGGAGTTGGGGATTGCAGCACAGATTCAGCAGGGACTGATGAAGGTGCAGATGCCGAAGCTGCCCTATGTCGAGTTTGCCGCGCGGAGCATTCCCTGCCTGGAGATTGGCGGCGACTTCTACGACGTGATTGAAGCGCACGGAAGCTTGTATGTGATCATTGCGGACATCTCCGGAAAGGGAATTTCGGCGGCGCTGTTAGCGTCGACACTGCAGGGGATGCTGTACGCGCTGGTGATGGCGGAGTCGCCGTTGCCAGAGATTGCGTCCGTAGCCAACCAGTTCCTTTTCGCGAAGGATGTTGGCAAGTACGCGACGATGGTAATGGCGCGGGTGATGCAGGACGGCGTGGTGGAGTATATGAACTGCGGCCACGTCAAGCCGCTGGTCGTCCGGGGCGATACGGTGGTGAAGCTGCAGGCGTCCAACCTGGTGGTGGGCCTGCTGCCGAGTGTGTCGTACGAGTCGTCGAAGTACCAGATGCAGGCCGGGGATCGGCTGCTGTTGGTGACGGATGGCGTGACCGAAGCGGAGAACGTGGATGGCGACTTCTACGGGGATGCAGCCCTGGAGGAAGCGGTGAAGCTGCCGAATGTGGAGGCAATTCTGAGCGAGGTGCAGACGTTTATGGGCAGTGCGCCCAGCTCGGACGACTGCACCATCGTGGAAATTCGTTACGGTGGGGCTCGGCAGATGATTTCGTAACGTCGATTATTCTGGCTGTAACCATTTGCGGGGAAGCGACTCCTATGAGGAGTGCCCGAGAGTTGCTGGCGCACGGACAGCAGCTTATTCCGGCGAGAGTGCCGTAGTTGGGAGTGAACCATCGTTAGCCAGGAGACAGAGCTGATCGCGAGAATTGTGGCAGGCGACACAGCCTTGTTTCATGGGCTGATTCGTCCGTACGAGCGATTGGTATTTCTGACGGCGATGTCGATTGTGCGGAATGAAGCAGATGCAGAAGATGTGGCGCAGGAGGCTGTGATACTGGCGTATCGCGGGCTGAAGTCGTTTCGGTCGGAGGCCAAGTTCAGCACCTGGCTGACGACGATTACGATGAATGCAGCGCGCGGAAAGCTGCGACAGGCCAAACGCGAACGGCTGGATTCGCTGGAGGATACGTTGGAGCAGAGCGACGGGGACTTTACGCCAGCGTTCCTGACCGACTGGCGGGAGATTCCAAGCGAAGCTCTCGAGAATAAGCAACTGCGACACCAGATACGGGTAGCCGTTGAGGAGCTGCCGTTGATCTATCGTGAGGTGTTTGTACTGCGCACGATGAATGAGCTGGATACCGACGAGACGGCTCGGCAACTGGGCGTGTCGGAGCAGGTGGTGAAGGTGCGGCTGCATCGCGCACGGATGATGTTGCAGAAGCGGTTGGTGCGGGAGATCGGGCGACAGGAGCCGCCGCGTCGGAGATGGTTATTTGGGAGGCGTCCATGAGACTGGAATGTAAGCATGTGTGGGCGCACATCTCGGAGTATCTGGACCACACGCTGGATGCGGAGTTGCTGGCGCAGATCGAGCTGCATCTGGAGCACTGCGAGGTGTGCTCGGCGATTCTGGACTCCACCAGAAATATCTTGCTGCTGACAGCCGATGACCGGGTCTTCGAGCTGCCGGTGGGCTTCAGCGAAAGGCTGCACCAGCGCCTGGAGGAGGAGCTTGCGGCCGGTCCACCGGATACGGGCTAAAGGGTGTGATGGAAGCCGAAGTGGAGATACTCTTCAAGGCCGACAAGAAGCAGGGTTACCACCGAGAGAAACATCTGTAGGCGCTGTTTGCGCAGGTTGCCGGGGGTAAGTGGCTTCTGCCGCCACTGCGATGCAGGGCGGTTGCGGAGATGGCGGACGTGGAAGTAAATGGCGAGGTTGAGTGCCGCGCCCAGAAAGGCAAACAGCACCATCGGAATGCGGATCCAGTTGGAGTGAAACCAGACCATCGCTGCACCGGTACCGAAGCTGAGCGCAAGGGAACCAAGACCAATCGCAAGCCGAAGACCGTTGATGGCGATGACACCGGCGCAGATGCTCTGCAGAAATGCGAAGAGGAAGCTGGACCAGGCCAGCGCGGGTGGGGCGAGGGTGCTGTCGACCTCGGTCGGCAAGCTGAGGGGACTGGAAGCTCTGGTGGATGTGGTCATGGTGGGAGTGATCTCCGGCACGGCGCTGGACAGACTGGATAACTATAGCCGAGCGCGTGCCGGGTTCGGTAGAGGGATGCGGGCTTAGGTGATGGCGCCGGCCTGCTGGAGTGCTTGCTTCATCCCTGCCATGCTGGTGCGGGTGGACTCCTCCGCGGAGCCCCCACCCTTCCAGTGGGTTTCAAGGCTCACGCCGTTGCGGTAACCGACCTGCAACAGAGCTTTGAACTGGGCGGCCCAGTCGATGACGCCGGTACCGACTGGTTGCCAGGCGAAGCCGCTGGACGAGCTGTTACGGATGGCGTTCTTCACATGGCAGTGGCCGATACGCTGCTTGGGCAGCAGGTTCCATCCAACCGGAAAGGCATCCAGTTCGCCGCGGGCTACCGCGTTACCGGGGTCCCAGTTGAGCATGAAGCTGGACGAAGGTACGGCGCTGAGGGTGCGTGCCGCTTCGCGTCCTGTAGCGGTGTTACAGTCCAACTCATTTTCCAGCAGGAAGATAACGTTGTGTCTGGCGCAGGTATTGGCTGCTTCGGCCAGCTTCGCATCCATGGCGGCGCGGTAGGGAGCCTGGTCGTCGAGGCGCCAGAAGTCAAAGCCGCGGACACGGTTGGTCTTGAAGCGCTGGGCGAGTGCAATGCTTTTCTCCAGCACGGAGTCTTGCTGTTTGTAGCCAAAGTCCGCGCCGAACCAGTCATTCTTGGGGCCAAAGCGGGACTGGGGTGCTCCGGGCCAGTAGGCCTTGAACAGTGGGCTGGCGATGTCGGTCACCTGCAGCTTGTACTTCGCAAGGATCATCTCAGCTTTAGCGAGATCGTCGTCGCCCATGTTGACCAGATTCTTGCCCCACATGCCACGCAGTTCCACCCAGCGAAGGCCGAAGTCATTGGCGGCAACCGAGCAGGCATGATCGAAGTCGGGCGAGATCTCGTCAGTAATCACGGCGAGTTTGAACGGTGAGTTTACCGGCGCGGTCATGCCAAAGCTGGGAACAAAGCACGTAGCGATGGCGGCGGTGGTCGTGGTGGTAAGAAAGCGGCGGCGGGAGAGCGTAGACATGGGTGACTTCCTGTAGAACGGGATCATTCTAGTTGCTCAGAGCGTGGGTGAGGCAGCGAGGTGATAATCAGCCACGCCATGAAGGGGTACAAACAACAAGACTCAGGATGACCGAGTTGATCTCGGTCATCCTGAGTTGATGAATGGTTAGAAGGAGAGTTTGGCGGATAGCTGGAGCGCGCGACCTCCGCCCACCCCGTTGACGCCGCTGCCAGAGCCAAGCGTGCTGGTGACCTGGCCGAGTGCGCCGCTGGTGGTCGAGTTGTTGGGTTGTCCGAACTGAGGCGTGTTACTCAGTTGGAACGCATCGATGCGGGCGTTGAGGCTGAACCGCTCCGTGAAGCGGAAGTCCTTGAAGGCCGAGAGATTGTCCTGAACGAACCCAGGCCCGTAGAACTGGTTGCGGCCAGTGTTGCCCAAGGAGACGATGCCGTTGGGGAAGGTGCCGACGTACCCGGCAGGCTGCCCGAAGGAGGTGGGGTCGAACCAGTGGTTACCGGAACCGACCTTTTTCAGCTTCCGATAGGGTGCCACCAGGTTGGCCGTCTGCAGCGTGCCGGGCGTATTCAGCGTGCCGCCGTTGGCCGTGACGGTAAAGGGAATGCCGGAGACGATGGAGACGATACCGGACAGCTTCCAGCCACCCAGAGCGATCGCAGCCGGACCGGAGTTGAGGAAGCGGTGGCCTACGCCGATGGGTAGCTCGTAGGTGAAGCTCTCTTCGAAGTTGAGGCGTCGGTCGAAGTCGGCGGGAGCATAGTTGCGGCGGGTATTGATGAAGAAGGTGAGCCCACCGTCGTCGCCGCTCTGATAGCTGAACGCTTTGCTCCACGTAAACGCAGACGAGGTGGAGAGGCCCTGGACGAAGCGCCGCTGGAGCTGGACCTGCAGCGAGTTGTAGTTGGACGAGTTACCCAGGAAGATGACGTTGGTGGCTGCGGTGCGATGGAGCACTTTACCGGGTAGCAGATTGGGCAGGTTGTACTCGGGATCGCTGGCGCTGCCGCCACCGTAGACGCTGGGCTGGTTGATGTTCTGGTTGGTGGCGATGTGTACCCCGTGGTTGCCAACGTACGCAACCTGCAGCGAGAACTGTCCGGGCAGCGCTTGCTGGACGGCAAGGTTCCAGGACATCACATAGGGGTTCTTGTAGTCGGAAGGAACGACGAAGTAGTTGGCGGCCACCAACTGCGACGTGTTGGTGTCGATCAGTCCGTTGGACGGGATAGGCACCGGCACTGGCGCAGGAAAGCCGGACTGGAAGGTGGGCGTGGTGACCCCATCCGCCAGTACCGCCGGGGTGTAGCCGTTCAGAGAGTTATACGAGTTGTTCGAGCGGACCGGGTAGTTGAACGCGTAGTTGTTGTCGGGGTACTGCGTGTAGCTGATGCCAAAGCCGCCCCGGACCACGGTCTCTTCCGTAGCGCGATACGCAAAGCCAGTACGTGGAGCAAAGTAGGTATAGCGAGTCTTGATGCCGAGGTTGTTCGGAATATTGCCAACTCCCGAGAGCTGAAGCTGGTTTTTGATCGGATCGTAGTTGGAGAAGCCAGCAGTCACCTTCGGGGTCGCGGGCGGATAGAACTCCCAGCGCAGGCCCAGGTCCAGCGTCAGTCGTGGCGATGCCTGCCACTTGTCGCCGGCAAAGAGGAAGACCCACCAGTCGCGATAGGCAGGGAAGAAGGTGTTGAGGTCGCGACCCACCTGGCTGGGAACGTCCAGCAGGAAGCTCGCGGCATCGTTGGCGATATTTGTGGTCGCGCCGATCGTGGAGGATTGATTCTCAGCGAAGGAGACGACGCCGCGAGGACTGAACGTCTGGTCCTGCAGCAAGTCGTCGCGGACACGGCGAACGTCGGCTCCGAACTTGAAGGTGTGATTGTGGAAGACCTTGGTCCAGTGGTTCACAGCATCGATGTTGGCTTCGGCACGAATCCAGGGCATGCTGGGCGAGTAGCCGATCAGCGGCGAGGAGAAGGTGTTGCCGGGGAATGACACGCCAACCTGCCCGGTCGTGAAGGGTTGGCCACCAATATTCACCCCGGGAATTCCGAGAGTCGTTGCATCGTTGCTGCCGTAGTTAGAGGGCGATGCTGTGTTGTGCAGGTGTGCCACGCCGAGACGAAGTTCGGTCAGCAGGGTGGCGGTAAAAGTGTGGTTGTAGTTCAGACCGGTGCTGTAGGAGTTCTGCGTGCCGACCCCTTCGAAGGCTCCCTGTGCGGGACCACCG
The DNA here is from genome assembly GCA_027311125.1 of Acidobacteriaceae bacterium. Taxonomy (GTDB): domain Bacteria; phylum Acidobacteriota; class Terriglobia; order Terriglobales; family Acidobacteriaceae; genus Edaphobacter. The sequence goes on along the minus strand of DAICZO010000471.1, from coordinate 4,846 downwards.
AAGAACGCTCCAAACACTGGTGCCTGAACGGTGTTGACCTGCTGATAGCTGTAGCGGGCACTGAGACGGTCTTTTGCGGAGAGCGCGTAGTCAACCTTGGCGTCGTAGGTATTGCTGCTCTTAACGAACGCCAGATTCGCGTTGTAGTTGTTGGCCAGGGTGTATCCGTTGGGCGTGGGCCGATTCGGTGCGGGCAGTCCTTGCAGGATCTTCAGGGAGATGGGGTTCACGCGGCTGAGCGGAATCTGGTTGTTCGCGAACTTGGTGCGTCCGCTGCCATCGGGATTGCCAGTCGCCGGATCATAGACGATTCCCGCACCGTTACTGGGGTTGATGGCGCTGCTGAGGTCAATACACTGCCCGCCGCCGGTGGTGCAGGGGACAGGCGTGGAGAAGGCAGTCGAGGGGATCGTGAGGTTGTTGTTATTGGCTTCGTGGTCTTCGGTGCGCAGGTAGTCGACGTAGAAAAAGAGTTTATCTTTGAAGACCGGGCCGCCGATCCCGCCGCCGTAGTAGTTGTAGGCAACGTGAGGCAGCGTGGAAGAGAAGTAGTTTTTGGCGTTGAAGTACTGGTTCTGGAGAAACTCTTCCGCAAAACCGTGGAAGTGGTTCGTGCCGGATTTGAGAATGACATTTGTAACCGCTCCGGTTGCACGTCCAAGCTCGGCCTCAAAGTTGTTGGTGGAGATGTCGACTGTCTGGATGGCTTCGGCGGGCGGAATGATGATCTGGAGCAGACCGGTGCGTTCGCTGTCGTCGATACCTTCGATCAGGTAGCTGTTGCCCAGACGAGAGCTACCGTTGATGCGGGTCTGCAACGCGCTCTGGGCGTTGAAGAACTGTGAGTGCTCGAAGGTCGCCGGGGTAGAGCCGGGGATCAGGTTGAGCAGGCCCTGGAAGTTTCGGTTCACCGCAAGGGGCATATCTTCCACCTGCTGGGCTTCGATCTTGAAGCTGACGTCGGCGCGGTCCGTCTGCAGGACAGGAGGCTCATCGGTCACGGTGATGGTGTCGGTCACGTTACCGGTCTGCAGGCCAAGGTCGATACGAGTGGTCGAGTTGACCTGTACGTCGACGTTGCTGTGCAGGGCCTTCTTGAAGCCTTTGGCCTCGCCCTCCACGGTGTAGGTGCCGGGGGTCAGATCGGGGAAGGTATAGTTGCCGCTGGAGTTGGTCTGGGTAGTGAAGGTTGCTCCGGTGGCCGGTACCGTGATCGTGATCGTTACCCCCGGGATGGCTGCTCCGGTGGAGTCGGTGACCGTACCCAGCAAAGTGGCGCTGACTGCCTGACCAAACGCAGCATGACTGAATGCCAGCAGCAAACACGCGGATAGCGTGCAAAGAACATATCGCAACGACTTGATAGCAAACGCCTGATACATAGTTTGGTCTCCAAAGAAAATGGTTGGCTGACGACGACTGTATGTAGTTTTTTCGAGCGACCGAACATTAGCACCGGGGTATAGGGTTGTCAAAGCAAAAAAATAGGCTTTTTCCCACCTATTCGGCTGTTTACTCCTCATGCTCTGGAATCGCGGAAGCCTGCCAGAGGTCCAACCTATCGCTGGAAATTCCCTTTCTTCCGATCATGAAGCAGACTGAACTATCGATGAGCTCATCCGTTTGTTGTCAGTCAGCACAAATACTTCCGGTCACAAAGTCCCTGATTTTCCAGTGGTTATTGCTACTTGTCGCAGTCTGGTGGAGTCGACGCCGTTGGCCGCAGCAAAGTACTGGACAATCGGAAAGAAGTTCGCGTAGCATCCCGCGTATGAAAAACACCCTTTCGCGTAGGACCTTCGTTCGTTCCAGTGCCATGGTTGCGGCAGCCTGTGCCGTCACAGGCTCAGTCCCTGCTCTAGCGCAGATGACGCATGACACCGGCAAGGCATCGCCGGTACATCTCGGCCTGGCGAGCTACACCTTTCGCAACTTCACCCGGGCTCAGATGATCGGCTACATGAAGCAGTTGAACATTACTTCGCTGAATGCCAAGGACGTGAAGGACCATCTACCGATGGACCCAACCGCGGAGGCCGCTGCGCTGGCGGATTACACGGCTGCCGGCATCCAGGTGAATGCGGCTGGCACGATCTACTTTCCCAAGGACGAGGACGACGATATCCGCAGCAAGTTTGAGTACTGCAAACGGGCTGGGGTCAAGGTGATTGTCGCGGGCGATCCAGCGCCGACCACCTTGCCGCGAATCGAAAAGTTCGTGAAGGAGTATGACATCCGCTTTGCGATCCACAATCATGGCCCGGAGGATAAAGTGTGGCCGTCGCCACTCGACGTACTGAAGGTGGTCAAGAACATGGATCCACGCATGGGCTGCTGCATCGACATCGGCCATACGGTGCGCGCCGGAACCGATGTCGTCCAGGCGATTCATGCTGCAGGACCGCGTTTGTTCGATCTCCATGCAAAAGACCTGACCAGCTCGACCAGCAGGGAGAGTCAGGTATCGGTTGGCGATGGGATGCTGCCGATCTGGGGGATCTTTGAGGCGCTGATCGCGATCAAGTATCAGGGGCACGTGGACCTCGAGTACGAGGTTCATGGCGACGATCCGATGCCCGGTGTGATCGCGAGCTTTGCCTACATGCGTGGCGTGCTGGCTGGTATGGGTTACAAGGGTTAGAACGGACACAGCAACAGAACTGCATCCGGGCCTGCTCCAGTGCTCCGCTGCCTCTGCTTAGCGAGGTTGCTGGGTGCTGTGCAGGCCCGGGTTGCGTCCGACGCTGATCAGATTCGCCATGATGCGGAACGACCCAGGGACCCCATCGGGCATCTGGCGGAAGAACGCGTACGACAGGTACACATAGGTTCCCTTGCCGCAAATGGTGTAGAGTAGGCCACCTTTTTGCGGCTCCTGCCCAGCATCGTGCATCTCCGTGGGGGCGGTGTAGTGGGAGTCCCAGGTGCTCATAAAGCCGTGACCACGCTCTTCCACCCAGTCTTTGAAGTCGGCCGAGGTGATCTTGTTGGGCCAGTTCAGCAGCGGGTCGCTGGGGCTCAGAATATTCACCTCGCCCGTCTCTTCCACCACCTTCTCCGGATCGGAGGAGAGAGTAAGCGGGTACGGCCCGTAGTTGTGATCGTACTCGCCGGTCTGGTACTGGACGATCACCGAGCCACCGTTGCGCGCGTACTCCAGCAGGCGGTGGTTGTAGGTCTTGAGTTCGGGACGCGCAGCATAGGCGCGGATGCCCAGCACAATGGCATCGTAGGAAGAGAGGTCGGCCATGGCAACATCCTGCGCGGTCAGAAAGGTGACGTTGATACCGAGATCCTGCAGTGAGCGCGCTACATCGTCGCCAGTGCCTGCAATGTAGGCCACCTTCAGGTTCGGTGCAATCTTTACGTCGACGCCGGAGGTACGATAGGTGGCCTCGCGATAGGTTGGGTAAGGGCGCAGGCCAAGGTAGCCGGTGCTCTGAAAGCCCTGCTGGAAGTGCTGTCCGTCGTAGTCGGCAATCGCGGTGATGGTGTACGGCTGAGCCTTGACCGATTTCGGCGTGACCTCGAAGGTGAGAACCTGCTCGTCCCCATCGCTGGCCAGGGCGAAGGGCGCAGAGGCAGGCGAGGCACTCCAGTCCTGCGGCAGTTGCAGATGAACCTGGCCCTGCGCGGGCCCTTTTACGCTGCTGTGCACGGTGACCTGCAGGTGCAGCGAAGCATTCGCTAAAGGTACGATGCCGGCTTGCGGAGAGACCGTAACGGAGATGGCAGGGGCCACCAGCAGAGGCTCCGGCACTGGGCCCAGACCGCTGTAACGGTGGATCGATTGGACGACGGCGTCGAGCGAGGCCGTCACGCCATGAAAGCTATAGCGCACCTGCGCGGTCAGCGGATAGGGCGTCGTAGGCAGGTTCAAATCGCGGAGGTCGTGGATGTCGTAGTAGGACTGTTCCAGATTCGGTCGGGAGAAGTAGGGCCGCGTCAGCTCGGCGGTAACGGGTGCAGTAACGGCGATCAGTTGGTCGCGGGCATCGCCAGCAGGCAGGGTTCCCGCCATCGAGTCTTTCGTGCTGAAGCTCCAGCCATCGCCCGCATGCGATAGAAGCTGTGCGTTATCGATCATGATAGGTTCACTGCTTTGGTCGGCCAGGTGCAGATTGACGAAGAAGGACTGACCGGGAATGACAGTCTGGGCGGTGGGCTGATTGGCCGGATCGCCAAAGGGCCCCTGCTGTGCTGCCCCGCGAGCCGTGCTGAGTGTTGCCAGCAGGTTCAGGCCAAGTGCCTGCCCCAGTGCGTCATTAAACTGTTGCTGCTTGATCAGCAGTTCATGCGTCATGTTGTACTTTGCTTCGGCGGGCAGGTGGCTGCTGGCGAGATCGGCGAGCAGGGCGTTGGTCTGTGCCAGACCGGTGGCCAGCGTAGGTGCTAACTGCTCCGGATGGGTCGCGTTGAAGCTGGCAATGGCAGAGTCCACCGTTGCATTCACCTGCTGCAGCCGGCTGCGCCACTGGGCCTGCTGGTCTGCCGGGGCATAGTCGGCGATGGCGGTGAGCGAGGTGTCGATCCCATCGAAGAAGCTGTCTTCGTGCGCGGGCAGGCTGGCAGAGACGCGTGATGCGTACAAGTGATAGGGCGACGACGATGGCCGAATGAACGGGACGCCGATGCCACCGTTCTGAGACCGCTGCTGGGCCAGACCCTCACGGCCAATGAGCAGGTAGCTGCGGCCGAACAGTGGGTTGTAGGTGCTCTCCGGAATCTCGACCGTGGTCGAAGGAACGCCTTCGATCCACGTACCCGTTGCATAGTTGCGGAAGCGTACCGGCTCCCAGTGCCCGGTGGCGTAGTCGTAGATGCCCTTGTCCGTGACGCGGGCAAA
>DAICZO010000468.1 GCA_027311125.1 Acidobacteriaceae bacterium | reverse complement strand
GCCCTGCGGGGTCGGATACCTCGGAGCGCGGAATAAGGGTTCACGGCTCCGGCTGAGGTGTTGGGTGATGGGGTTTGGTTGACTGGATCAGGGAGTTCCTTGGCAGGAGGAGCTGGATGGGAGTCCTGGGTCTGCTGCTTGGATGCGCACAATGGTAAGGGACGAGCCGAAGCTCGTCCCCTGGTGATGCGGATGGATGAAGGAGCTATCCGAGGCTGCTTAGTTCCTTTTGCGCATCCTTGGCGGTGGGGCTGTTGGGCGCCAAGGCGACTGCTTTCTTGAGGTGGATGGCGGCGTTGGTCTTATCGGCAAGCTTGAGGTAGGTCATGCCGAGGTGGTAGTGGAGTGAGGCGTTGTCTGGCGAGGTTTTGAGGGCGTCCTCAAAGAGATCGCGTGCGGAGAGGTAGGACTGCTTGTAGTAGTAGGCCCAGCCCAAGGTGTCGGCGGTGCTGGGCGAGTTGGGCAAGGCTCGGCGTGCGGTCTGGGCGAGGGAGAGTGCGACATCGGCGTTCTGACCGCTGTCGAGCATGAGGAAGGCCAGGTTATTGGCTGCGACAGGCTGTTCGGGCTGGATCTGGAGGGCCTTCTTGTAGGAGGCCATCGCCTTATCCTTGTCGCCCTGCGCTTCCTGCAAGGAGCCGAGGATGGCTTCGGCGCTGGCATCGGTGGGATGGTCTTTGATCCACTGCTCCCAGGTGGTGACGGCCTGAGCGGAGTTGCCCATGGCGACCTGAGCGCGGCTGAAGGCCATGATGGCAGCGCCATCCTTGGGGTTGAGCTTCATGGCTTTGTCGGCGGAGGCGAGCGAGCCGCTCTTGTCGCCGGTCATCATCTGGAGGTCAGCGAGTTGATCGAGGAAGGCGCTATTTTGGGGCGACTTGGCGATCTGGTCCTGGACGCGGGCGATGGCCTTGGCTGGCTGCTTTTCGAAGAGATCGATGGAGACGAGCAGTCCGAGAGCTCGGGCGGAGTTGGGGTCGTTGGCCAGGGTCTGCTCGAGCAGCGGCTTGGCTTCGGCCATCTTCTTCTGGCGGAGTTGAAGCTCAGCCAGTTGGAGGGTGGCGTTGGGGTCCTTGGGGTTCAGCTTGAGGGCCTGACGGAAGTCAGTTTCAGCCTTATCCATTTGCTTTTCGCCGACTTCGGCGATGCCGCGCCAGATGTAGGCGCTGGGGTATTGGGGAGCGAGGCCGATGACGGTTTCGGCGACCTGGGTGAGGAGACCGAAGTCCTGCTTCTGCATGGCGATCTGCGCGAGGCCAGCCTGGGCGTCGACGCTGCGCGGGTTGATTCGAGCGGCGTCGCGGTAGTTCTGTTCGGCGACGGAGGTGTCTCCCTTGGCGGTGGCGGCGCGTGCGAGCCAGAGCTTGGCGGGGAGATTTTCGGGGCTGTTCTTGACGGCTTTCTGTAGGACGGTGAAGGCCTCGTCGTTTTTTCCATCGTTGAGCAGGAGCATGCCGTTGAGGACGGCGACTTCGGTGTTATTGGCATCCGATTTGACGAGTTCTGCGACGACGGTCCGTGTTTTGGGCAGGTCGTGGTTGGCGAGTAGGATGCGAGCGTAGACGAGTTTGAGCTGGGTGCTCTTGGGGTGCTTGGCGACGAGATCGGCGTAGACGGGTTCGGCACGATCAGCCTGGCCGGTCTTCATGTAGAAGGTGCGGAGCATCTGTACGCCATCGGGGGAGTCGCTGAGATCTTCGGCGGCCTGACGGAGGGTTTCTTCCGCCTTGGCTTTGTCACCCTGACGCATGTAAAGCTCGGCGAGGCTGTCGCGTGCCATGGCGTTTTTGGGATCGCCAGCGATGGCGGCTTTGAGCTGCTCCATGGCTGCGGGGGTGTCACCCTTCTTTTCCAGGAGCGAGGCGAGGACGAGATGGGAGGTTGCGTTTTTGGGATCGAGTTCGACGGCCTTGCGGAGTTGCTCCTCGGCGGATGCTGCGCTGGTGGGATCGGAGCTTTGGATGAGGCCTAGCGCAGCGTGGAAGCTGGCCTTGTTCGGCTCCAGGGTGAGGGCCTTCTGGATCTCGGCGAGGGCGGTGGGGCGATCGCCCTTGGCGGCAGCGATGCTGGAGAGGAGGGCGTGGGCGTCCGCGTTGTTGGGGTTGAGTTGCAGGACGGCCTGAGCCTGCTGGAGAGCACGATCGGGCTGATTGCCGGCAAGGAGCATGTTGCCGAGATCGATGCGGGCCTCGTTATTGGAAGGCTGCAGATCGACGGCCCGCATGAGTTCGACGTATGCGGGCAGCATGGAACCTGACTTGATGTAGGTCTTGGCAAGTTCGTAGTGAGCGGCGGCGAAGTTGTGATCGACCTTGAGGGCGTTGGAGAACTGGATGGAAGCTTCCTTGTACTTGCCTGCGTCGGCGTAGCGTTTGCCGCTTTCGAGGTACTTCTGCTTTTGCACGTTTGGATCGCGGTGGCAACCGATTGCCGAGCCCATTGCCAGTGTTGCGGCCAGCATTGCTGTCACTCGACATGCTGCCAGAAAGTGTAACTTGCTCATCGCGCTATACCCCTTGAAAACCTGTTTCAGAATGTGTGATCGTGCTGTCTTGCTTTGGCCCCTTCGCTACCACCGTTCGTACTGACGAGGAGGAAGTTGAAGTGTATTCCTATACCTTAGAGGCTGACTATTGCACTTTAGTTGGGGATAAACCGCGGTAAAAATGGAGCCATCTGGCTGGTGAACTGGACGACACGCTGCCGGGCATCGTCTACGCTTTCGGTTGGGAAGACGGGGGTGATGACGCGAACGATGGCGCCATCGGTGCGGTTGAGACGGATGGCGTCGGCGATCATGTGGATTTTTGCGGAGTACTCGTTGGCGATGCTGCGGCCGTGGGCCTGATACCAGTAGAGGACGAACTGGCGGTTGGCTCCGTTGCTGATGAGGTACTCGCCGACGAGATAGACCTTGCCGTCGGCTGCGGTGAGGTTGGTGTAGCGCTTGGATTCAAAGGTCCAACCTGCTCCGGGGAGGCAGTTTTGCGGGGAGTGGATGGACTGGCCGGTGCGCTGGGAGGCGAAGTAGCCGATGAAGAGGCTGATGGGGACCGTGCCGGGCTTTCCCTCGTAAATGCGGGAGAGAAAGTCGCCTTTCCCCAGTACCGCGATGATGTCCTGGCCGATCGGCAGATCGCGCCCGTTCCAGACGCCGATCGACTCCGGCATCTGGCT
>DAICZO010000464.1 GCA_027311125.1 Acidobacteriaceae bacterium | reverse complement strand
GCGCATCGTCGGCAAAGCCGAAGAGAACAGCAGCGAGCAGCAAGACAAGCAGAAGAAACAAGATGGAGCAGAGACTACGCGTATGTCGTCACGCAAGATCTCCTGCAGCATGACCTTACCCGCGCAGGTCAAAACCGAAGGTGCTACGGCCAAACTCGACAAAGGCGTTCTCACGCTGCTTCTGCCCAAGGCTCAGCCAGCCAGGCAGATTCAGATCAACGCCGCATAAGTGGGTACAGGCGGAGAGCTTTGCGCCCTCCCCGGTCGCTCTCCGTCTGTACGCTTTGTTTTGCCGTTGTTTTGCCCCGGTTATCTCCATCCCGGCCAGCCGATTTCTCCCTGTGACGCCCGTCACAACCGACGGTGAATTACATCACTGTCCCAATCCGCATCCATCTCTACCCTTGTCAGTGCTGGCTCCAGTCCAGCATGGAGATGTGTATGCCTGTCATCGGAGATCCTGTCGGCCTCACCGTAGATCGCATCCTGCTGGCAACGGACTTTTCCCCGGCCTCCGAGGCCGCAAGCGCTTACGCCAAAGGACTTGCCAAAAGGTTTTCGTCTACCCTCACGCTGGCCAACGTCGTCGAGTCGTCCACGGCCGCTCGCCCCGAGGACTCCAGCATCGCAGTCTCCACCCTCGATCAGCCGCACACCAGCAGCCAGAACCTCGAACGCATCCTCGCCGATCTCACCTTCGAAGGTGTTCGTGCCATCGCTCACGAACTCGAGGGCCGCAACCCCGCCGCCTCCATCGTCGGTCTCGCCGACAACATACAGGCAGATCTCATCGTCACTGGCACCCACTCCCGCAGCGGCTTCACCAAGGCCGTCCTTGGCTCCTGTGCCGAAGGCATCATCCGCCACGCTAACTGCCCCGTCCTCACCGTAGGTCCCCACGCCCGCAAGCCCCCGCAGGGAGCCTTCTCTTTCAGTACCATCATCTTCGCTACCGACTTCAGCGCCGATGCCGCCCGCAAAGCCTCCGTCGCCCTCGCCTTCGCTCAGGACAATACCGCCAAAATCTACCTCTGCCACATCCTCGAACACCCCGGCCGCGACGTCGCCCAGACCCTCGAGCAGCAACTCAAGTTCGAGGCGGCCCTCCACAAACTCATTCCCCAATCCACCTACGACTGGTGCAGCCCGGAGTGCCGGGTAGAACATGGCAGTGTAGCCCCCCATCTTGTGGAGATGGCCAACCATCTCCACGCCGACCTCATCGTATTAGGTGCTCGACGTAGCGCCTCCTGGTTCGCTCATCTCGTCGATGGTGTAGTAGCTCAGGTTCTGGCAACCGCTCCGTGTCCAGTAATGACCATCTCGTCTACCTAAATGGTTCATAACTGATCTTTCTGTTCGAGTATCGATGACACAACGGTTGCAAGTCACAAATGTGTGTAAACTCAAAACCGAGGGCCCATCCAACTTTCGCTGAGGTGGCAAGTTATGGTGCATCATATGCAGAATAGACACTCATCAGAGTGTGGCACATGCCAATATCGATCCTTGCGGATGTTCTGCAACCTCTCGCCCGACGCCCTACTCGACTTTGACACCATCGGCGTACAGATGACCGTGCCCCATGGAGCCATCCTCTTCCAGGAAGACGATCCTGGCGACTCCGTCGTGGTGATCTGTCAGGGCCAGGTCAAGCTCTCCTGTACATCCAAAGACGGAAAAACCCTCATCCTCAAGATAGCCAACTCCGGCGACGTCCTCGGCCTCAGCGCCGTCATCTCCGGCACCCGCATGGAAGTCACGGCGGAAGCCATCATCCCGTCTCAGGTAAAAGATAT
>DAICZO010000100.1 GCA_027311125.1 Acidobacteriaceae bacterium | reverse complement strand
GCCGTGGCCGGCATCGATGACGATACGCCCGATCTTCAGGCCGAGGGCGCGAACCAGCGAGGTCTGTCCATCCGCAGTGGGGACAGCGGCCCGAGCCGGTACCGCATCGGATTTGGCATCCTTGCCGGTCTTGCCTTTCCGGTTGCGCCGGGTGGGAACCGCGGCCTCCGTGGCGGCGGCCGATAGTGGTGTGCCGACGGCAGTGGTGGCCACGTCCTTACCTGCGGCGACGGCTGCGATTGCGGGAGACTTGACCACCGCCGAGATGGGCTGCGAGGTGGGCATGCTGGTGGCGTTGATCTTGTCTGGCTGGGTGCTGAGTGCGGCGATCTCGGTGGTGTTGGTGCTGCGGGTGGTGACCGTATTGGGGACGGGATGCGCCTGGGTCGGCTTGGTGGTGGCGGCAGTGCGGGGAGCGGGAACCTCGGCGACGGATGAGCCAGCGGCAGTAGCTGGTGTTGCCTCGGCGATGCCCTGCTCGCGGATGGCGGTGCCAAGGTCTTTGCTGCCACCGTGAATATCGATGATCAGGCGATAGGGATTGGGCAGCAGAAACGCGGAGTACTCGGTAACGTCGTTCACATCGAGGACCACACGGGTCATGTCGTTGGAGAACTGAGCGGCACGAATCTTCTTGAGAAATCCGTCGTCGGTAACGGCGAAGCTTTTGCCGACCAGCTCCTGGGCGAGACGCGTGCCATGGAGATCGAAGTAGATGCGATCCGGATTGGGCACACGCGCAGCTTCGTAGGTAACATCGTCGCCGAGATCGATGGCCACGCGGGTGTAGTTTGGCGTGGACCAGTGACGTATTCCAGTGACCTGCGCCAACGCCCCGTGACGGTGGACTACGGTCTTCGCGACAGCCGGTGCGGTTGACTGGGGACGATCCACGACAGCATCGAGTGAGGTGGCAGGAGCACTTGCCGTGGCGGATGGCGCGGAGAAACTGCTGGTGGAAGCAGATGCCGGAGGCTCGACTGTTCTGGGGTGCGAGGCGCCTGCGATACTGCCGCTGCTCTGCGGCTGGTGCTTCTCCTGCGAGGCGGTGACTTCTGCACTCTGTACGGGTGCTGGATTCGGGTTGTCCAGCGCCGTCAGCCCGGCACGTGCCTCTTCGGCTAGTCCGCTGTGAGGATATTGTTTGATGAGCAGTGCGTACTTCTCGCGGGCGGACTTGGTATCCGTGAGGTCGTTGGCGAAGATCTGCGCCTCGGCCAGCAGCGCGCCAACTCGAAGTGAACTGCCCGGATACTGGGTACGGAGAAACTCATACTGCCCTACGGCGGCCTTCAGGCTCTTTGCATCGTGCAGACTGCGTCCCTGCTCGGCCAGCAGCTCGGCCACGGCATTGACGGCACTGGCGGCGTGAACATCGCGGGGCGAGTCGTGATAGATGGCGCGGAAGGCGTCCATGGTCAGGGTGTAGTCGGCCTTGGTGCGGCTATCTTCCGGGACGGCTTCGAGCGTCTCGCGGCTGCGTTCGGCCTGCTCCCAAGGGGTGAGCTCTACCGGCTTGCGGTGCGCAGCCGACTTTGCGCTGAGCAGCATGGGGACGGACGCGCAGCAGCATACCAGCGCCGCACAACTGGCACAGCGCAACCACCACTGCCGCATTGTTTTACGCGCGACCATTCCCCCTCAGTTTAAGAGGTCGGGGAGTGCATCGGGGATGAAAAGCGGGCCGGTACTCGCGCCGATACCCCCACACAAGATGTAGGTCCTCGGCGCGGAGTTACAACAATCCCTCGACCACGCTGGCAGCCCGGGCCAGGGCAGCATCGAGCGCGCCAGGATCAGCACCGCCTGCTTCGGCCAGATCGGGACGGCCGCCGCCCTTGCCGCCAACCATGCCGGCCAGTGTGCCGACGATCTTGCCAGCCTGCACCCGCGCGGTCAGGTCCTTGGTGACGCCTACGATCAACGCAACCTTGCCATCGACCGCGGCACCGAGAACGACGACGCCGGAGCCGAGCTTGACGCGTAACGCATCGACCAGCTCGCGCATCTGCGCCTTCTCCACGCCATCGACCCGCTGGGCGAGCACCTTGATGCCCCGAACCTCAACGGCGGAGGCCGCGGCATCGGCGACCGACGAGCTCGCGGCCTTCATGCGGATCGCGTCCAGTTCGCGGCGCAGCTTCTTCATCTCTTCTTCCTGAGCGGCGAGTTTGTGGCGCAGGGCATCCGCAGGAGCGACCTCCGCCGAGCCGACCATCTGGCCAACCACGCGGGCGACATCGAAGTCGCGACGGAACTCCGAGAGCGCGCCGGTGCCGGAGACGGCCTCCACGCGACGCACACCGGAGGAGACACTGCCCTCGGCGACCAGCTTGATGAGGCCGATCTCGCCGGTGGCGGCGGTGTGGGTTCCGCCGCAGAGCTCGGTGGAGAAGTCGCCGATCTTGACCACGCGGACGCGCTCGCCATACTTCTCGCCGAACAGTGCCATGGCGCCCAGTTCGTTGACCGCGACGTCGATGGGTACATCGACCATGGTCTTGACCGGGGTATTGGCCAGCACCTGCTGGTTCACAATGGTTTCGACCTCCTGCAGCTCCTCTTCGGCCACGCCGGTGAAGTGAGAGAAGTCGAAGCGGAGGCGGGTGGCATCGTTCAAGCTGCCAGCCTGCTTGACGTGCTTGCCCAACACCTCGCGCAGGGCCGCATGCAACAGGTGGGTTCCGGTGTGGTTGCGCTCGGTGGCGCGGCGGTTCACGGCATCGACCACGGCATCGACGGTGTCGCCTACGGCGATGGTCTGGTTGGCTGTGACCTTGTGGGCGAAGACGCCCTGCACAGGCCGGGTTGCGCCTTTGACTTCGGCGACGATGAAGTTATGGTCGGCAGAGTAGAGCCAGCCGGTGTCGCCTACCTGCCCGCCGGAGTCGGCGTAGAAGCTGGTTGCGTCGAGTACCACCTCGCCCTGCTCGCCACCCTTCAACTCCGGTACGCCGATGCCATCCTTCACCAGTGCGAGCACCTTGACGCCATCGACACGCAGAGCGGAGTAGCCTTCAAACTCGGTCTTGGCAAGCTCACGGTAGACGGGGGAGGCGGACTTTTGCGAGCCGCCCTTCCAAGAGGCGCGCGCGCGGGCTTGCTCCTCTTCTTTGGCGGCTTCGAAGCCTGCCATGTCGAAGCTGATTCCGGCATCGCGAGCAGCATCCACCATGAAGTCGAGGGGCAGGCCGTAGGTCTCGTATAAGTGGAATGCTCTGGCGCCACCATAAGACTTTTTCGATTCAATTTCTGCCAGCTTGGCTTGCTGAACGGGAGTTACGAATCCGCTATTTCCAACCGTGCTGACAACGTCAGTTTCATATTTGAGATTTGCGGCACGAAGATCAGAGTTAAGCACAGCTGTTCCAATAGTGCTTTGCGCTTCCTCGAATATCGATTGACTGATGTCGGAAAGATCCTGATCTAGTAGCGTCAATGCAGTGTCAAGCACTCGAGCAAACTGCAACTCCTCCGCGAGGACGACCTTGGCAACGCGCTCTGCTGTCTCGTTGAGTTCCGGATAGGCGACGGACATCTCATCACGGACGGCCAGCACCATCTCGTGCATAAAGGGCTTCTCCTGCCCCAATAGGCGACCGTGACGGATGCCACGGCGCAGGATTTTGCGCAGCACGTAGCCACGCCCCTCGTTCGCGGGTAGCACTCCATCGCTAATCAAAAAAGTAGCCGCACGTGCGTGATCGGCAATAATTCGTAATGAAGCGTTGCTAACCAGTGCTTGGTCTATTTGCTGCTGGAATCCTTCTTTTTCTTGCTTCGATTGGACTGGTGCGACCAGATCATCAGGACCAGCACCCCAAACTTGATGCCTGGGACGCGTTTGCCAATTGGTCAATTCACCAGCCCTTCGAATCAAATGCTGAAATAGGTCAGTCTCAAAGTTGCTGACCACACCTTGCAGCACGCAGGCGATGCGCTCCAGGCCCATGCCGGTATCGATGGAGGGCTTGGGCAGCGGGGTGAGGACGCCGTCGCTGCTGCGATCGAACTGCATGAAGACCAGATTCCATATCTCGACGTAGCGCTGCTCGTCTTCGCCGAAGGGCAGGTCTTTGCCGTGTTCGGAGGCGTCGACGCCGAGATCGAAGTAGATCTCGCTGCAGGGGCCGCAGGGGCCGGTATCGCCCATGGCCCAGAAGTTATCCTTGGCGCCGAGTTCGAAGATGCGTGCGGCGGGGACGCCGACATCGAGCCAGAACCGGTAGGCTTCGGCGTCGCGCGGGACTGCGGCATCGCCCTCGAACATGGTGACGTAGAG
>DAICZO010000458.1 GCA_027311125.1 Acidobacteriaceae bacterium | reverse complement strand
GCTGCCTTCTCCGGCTGAGGTGAATGGCTGGACCAGTGAGCAGTACACGTCGGCGTTGCGGCATGTGCAGAGCAATGCGGCGTATAACTCGAGCTTCCGGCAGTTGCTGCATGTGGGCTTCAAGGTGGCGGCCAAGATGGGTGATCGCTATTTGAAGGCACTGGAAGCGAATGAGGCGATTGTGGCGAAGAACGTGACGACGAACCTGTTCGAGCGGCACATCAAGCCGGTGTTTCTGGGACTGTAACGAGAAGAAGTAAGGGTCAAGGCGCGATGATTGTTGTACTGATGGGCGTGAGCGGATCTGGGAAGACGACGATCGGGACGCTGCTGGCTGAGCGGACCGGATGCGTGTTTGCAGATGCGGACGACTATCACCCTGCGGCGAACAAGCAGAAGATGGCTGCCGGTGAGGCGTTGAACGACGCCGACCGGCAGCCGTGGCTGGAGGAGTTGAACCGGCTGATGCGGGGTTGGTATGAGGCCGGGAGCGGTGGGGTGCTGGCGTGTTCTGCGCTGAAGGAGAAGTACAGGGCCACGTTGTCGTCGGGTATGCCGGCGGGAGCCGTGGATTTTGTGCTGCTGGATGGCTCGCGGGAGCTGATTGCGGAACGGCTGGCGGCGCGGAGCCATGAGTTTATGACGGGTAAGCTGCTGGACAGCCAGTTGGCTACGTTGGAACGGCCGGTGGATGCATTGCGTATAGTGAATGATCGTAGCCCGGAGGAGATTGTGCGCGAGATACTGGCGCAGTTGCCTGCGGGAGAGTCGTCCAAGCAAGATAAGACTACGAAGGAATAGAGGGATTTTCGATGGGGCATCCGTTGTTTGATCTGAATGGCAAGACGGCAGTGGTGGTGGGTGGGACGTCTGGAATCGGGCGGGCGATGGCGATTGGGCTGGCTGAGGCTGGCGCAGACGTGGTGGCGAGTTCGCGCCGGGCAGAGCAGGTGGAAGAGGCGGCGACGGCGATTGAGGCCAAGGGCCGGAAGACGCTGCGGCTGACGTCGGATGTGGGCGACCGTGCATCGCTCGAGAGTCTGCTGGACGGGACGCTGAAGGCGTTTGGCAAGGTCGATATTCTGCTCAACTGCGCGGGCAAGATCAAGCGAGCGCCGACGGTGGATTTTCCGGAAGACGTGTGGGACGACATTATGGACACGAATGTGACGGGAACGCTGCGGGCGTGCCAGATCTTCGGGCGTCACATGCTGGAGCGTGGGTATGGACGGATTATCAATATCGCTTCGTTGAATACGTTTGTGAGCCTGAAGGAAGTGACGGCGTATGCGGCGAGCAAGGCGGCGGTGGGTGCGCTGACGAAGTCGCTGGCGGTGGAGTGGAGTTCGCAGGGAGTGACGGTGAATGCGATTGCTCCGGGCGTGTTTCGGACGGCGCTGAACCAGAAGCTGCTGGATGAGAGCGAGCGCGGCAAGGAGTTGTTGATGCGGACTCCGATGGGACGGTTTGGCAAGACGGAGGAGCTGGTGGGATCGGCAATCTTCCTGGCGAGCGATGCGTCAGCGTTTGTGACCGGAGAGATACTGGTGGTGGATGGTGGATTTCTGGCGAGCGGCGTGAATCAGTAGATCGCTGTGGCAGAGGATCGCTGCAGGCAGCAGATGGGGCGTGTGTGAGATGGACTCACATGCGCCCTGATTTTTTGTGGGGAGGATGCTTAGCTTGCGTGGCGGTGGGAGTGGTTGGGATCGAGGGTGGCGGAGGAGGATTGGGAGTCGTCTTTGCGGCGGAGGATAGCGATATTGGGCGGGATGATGGCGATCAGGAGAAGCAGGAGGATGGTGACTTCGGGGATGTAGAGGAGATGCTGGTCGTGCAGGTAGTAGGCGGTGGCGACTGCGGCGATGAGCGCGAGGAGGATGATGGCTCGAGCCAGACCTTTGGGCCATGTACTGTTTTGGCACGGCAACATGCTTGATCCCCTTGATTTACCTGCTCCGCTGGTGTGTAGCCCGGCGGGTTGCGGGTAAATTTCTGCAGGATGACGTTAGGACTGTGTGGAGACAGTTGTCAAGATGCAGATGGAATGAGTTGATGGCGCAGGTGGTTCAGCCTAGCCACTTGGGGTTGGAGGCGGTTCCGGCGAAGTGCTGGGTGGTTTTGAAGGGCTCGAATTTACCGGTGAGTGCGGCCTGGCGGGTGCGGTCGAGGAGGGTGGCGACCTGGGCGTGGGTGAGGGGCTGGAAGGTGCGGGCGGCGGTGAGCGCCTGGTCGAGGATGGGCATGGAGTCGATGCCGGTGATGACGACGGAGACGGGGAGGGTGAGGCTGTAGTGGAGGGCCTCGATGGGCTGGACGGTGTTGCTTTGGAGGACGAAGGAGTCCCCGAAGGTCTTCATGGCGAGGATGCCGATGCCTTGCTGGAGGGCGATGGGGATGACGTCGTTGGTGAAGGAGCGGAAGTGGGCGTCCATGACGTTGATGGGCATCTGTACGGTGTCGAGGTGGACGCCGTGCTGGTGGGCCATGTCGATCATGCGGAGGTGGACGCCGGGGTCTTTGTGGCCGGTGAAGCCGATGTAGCGGAGCTTGCCTGCTTGCCTGGCGGCGAGAGCGGCCTCCATGGCTCCGCCGGGAGCGAAGATGCGGTCGGGGTCTTCCATGCGGATGATCTCGTGAAACTGGACGAGGTCGATCATGTCGGTCTGGAGTCTGCCGAGGGACTCTTCGAGCTGGCGGTTGAAGGCGGCGGCGGTGCGGCCGTCGATTTTGGTCATGAGGAAGACCTTGGCGCGGTTGCCGTCGCGGAGGGCCTGGCCCATGCGGACTTCGCTGATGCCGTCGTTGTAGTCCCAGCAGTTGTCCATGAAGGTGATGCCGTGGTCGATGGCTTTGTGGATGAGGGCGATACTGTCTTTGGGGTCGGCCTGGCGTCCGATGTGGTGTCCGCCGAGGCCGATGGCGGAGACTTTTTCTCCGGTGGTGCCGAGGTTGCGGTAGAGCATGTCGGGAGACTGGGGGCGGGTGATGGCGGCAGGGGAGGGAGATTGGGCTGCGGCGGGAAAGTTCGTGGCGGCAGCGGTGATGCTGGCGGCGGTGGCGGATTTGATGAAGTCTCGGCGTTCCATGGTTGCTCCGTTGGTGGCTACTGGAATGTGAGATGCGGGCGTTGCGGTTGGAGTTAGCGGCTGGCAGCGCGGGCGATGAGAATCGCAGTATAAGCAGCGCCGAAGCCGTTGTCGATGTTGACGACGGTGACGTTGGGGGAGCAGGAGTTGAGCATGCCGAGTAGTGCGGCGGCTCCGGCGAAGGAGGCTCCGTAGCCGACGGAGGTGGGGACGGCGATGACGGGGACGGCGACGAGACCGCCGACGACGGAAGGGAGCGCGCCTTCCATACCGGCGCAGACGATGACGGCGTCGGCCTGGAGGAGCTGGTCGCGGACGGCGAGGAGGCGGTGAAGCCCGGCGACGCCTACGTCGTAGATGCGGGAGACACGGGTGTTGAAGAGTTCGGCGGTGATGGCGGCTTCTTCGGCGATGGGGAGGTCGCTGGTTCCGGCGCAGAGGATGGCGATGTGGCCGAGGGGGGTGGGAGGAGTGGAC
>DAICZO010000447.1 GCA_027311125.1 Acidobacteriaceae bacterium | reverse complement strand
GTATGACTTTTTTCTGGAGCACGTGAACTTTGCCGGGGCGGCGGCGGCGGCGGGGATGACGAATTTACCTACGGCGCAGGCTTTCTTGACGCATCCGGAGTATGCGAAGTTCTGGCAGGATATGGCGGTGGAGAAGCACCTTACCAAGGTTGAGGTGCCGACGCTCGAGGTGGGGGGATGGTGGGACCAGGAGGATATGTGGGGGACGCAGGCGGAGTATGCCGCGCTGAAGCCGCACGATACTAAGGGCGAAGTCTTTATGGCGCTGGGGCCGTGGAACCACGGAGGCTGGGATGGGACGACGCGGCACCTGGGTGCGTTGGACTTTGGCGCGGCGACTGGCGACGAGTATCGGAAGACGATCGAGACGCCATTTTTCGAGAAGTACTTGAAGGGGAAGGCGGGCTTCGATCTGCAGGATGTGGCGAGCTTTCGGACGGGGGTGAACCAGTGGGAGCGGTATGCGGCGTGGCCTCCGCAGGTGGGGTTCAAGGAGGCGAAGCTGTACCTGACGGGCGATGGCGGTTTGAGCATGAGCGGGCCGGGCGCTGAGGGGAAGGTTTCGTATGTGGCTGATCCTGCCAATCCGATACCGTACCGGAACCGACCGATCCAAGCGACGTATGGGAATGGCTCAAAGTGGCGGACTTGGCTGGTGGAAGACCAGCGGTTTGTGAGTGGACGGAAGGACCTGGCAAACTTTACGACTCCGGTGCTGGACCACGATGTGACGGTGACGGGCGACGTGATGGCGGACCTGTTTGCTGCGACGACGGGTAGCGATGCGGACTGGGTGGTGAAGCTGATCGACGTGTATCCGGACGATGCGCCGGCGCCGATGGCGGGGTACCAGTTGATGATTGTGGATGAGATCTTCCGTGGGCGGTACCGGAAGAGCTTCGAGACGCCGGAGGCGATCCGGCCGGGGGCGGTGGAGGAGTACAAGTGGAGCCTGCATGGCGCGGACCACACGTTCAAGAAGGGTCACAAGATGATGGTCGAAGTGCAGTCGAGCTGGTTCCCGCTGTATGACAGGAATCCGCAGACGTTTGTGCCGAATATCATGACGGCTCCTGCGGATGCGTATAAGGCAGAGACGATGACGATCTATGGGTCGGCGAAGTATCCTTCGCATCTGGAGTTTGAAGTGAAGCAGGACAGCGAATAGATTGCGGAGGACGCGTGTCGATCAAGACGATCAGCAGCCGTGAGGTGTATCGGAATCCGTGGACGAGCGTGCGCGAGGATGTGATTGAGCGTGCGAACGGGCAGCGCGGAATCTATGGGGTGATCGACAAAGATCCGGCGTGCATTATTGTGCCTTTGGAGGTTACCGATGAGGGTGAGTTCGTTTATTTGATTGAGCAGTTTCGGTACACGGTGCTGTGGCGGTTTCTGGAGTTTCCGCAGGGTGGGTGGGAGCAGGCAGAGGTCGATCCGGAGGAGTTGGCACGGTGGGAGTTGCGGGAAGAGACGGGACTGACGGCGAAGAAGATGACGCACCTGACGACGCTGCAGATAGCGTATGGGGTGATGAATCAGAAGCACCATGTTTTTCTGGCGGAAGGGCTGACGATGGGAGAGGCCGATCCGGATGTAGAGGAGCATGACCTGGTGGTGCGGCGGGTTGCGGTGGCGGAGTTTGAAACGATGCTGCTGGATGGAACGATCGTGGATAATTGCACGGCGGCGGCGTGGGGGATCTATCGGTTGTGGCGGGAACGGCGTGTTTCGCTGTAGAGGAAGAGGGAATGGCAACAGCAGATTCTCCGCTTCGCGAAGGCTGACAACTAAAAAACAATTGAAGGTAGAGGCTGTTGGTGGGCGATGTTGCACAGCGAGGGCTCCGGTGAACGGAGCCCTCGCTGTGTGGGTGAGGCGGGTTAGTTGCAGGCAATTCCGTTGAGGTAGAAGGTTGCCGGGTTGACGTTGGTTCCGCTGTAGGTGGCGTTGAAACCGATACCGGAGAGGGTGGTTCCTGCGGCGATGGTGCCGTTCCAACTGGCGTTGGCGATGGTGACGGTGTTGCCGTTCTGGGTGTAGTTGCCGTTCCAGGACTGGTTGAGGAGTTGGTTGCCGCTGTAGGCCCAGGTGAGGGTCCAGGCGGAGATGGGGGTATTGCCGGAGTTGGTGATGGCGACGGCACCGGTGAAGCCTACGCCCCAGTCGTTCTGGTCGGTGTAGGTGATGTGACAGGAACTGGTTGAGGGCGGTGCCGCGTTGGTGGTGGCGCTGGCGGTGTTGGAG
>DAICZO010000440.1 GCA_027311125.1 Acidobacteriaceae bacterium | reverse complement strand
GTATGAGTCGGGATTTATTGCGTTCCTGATTTTTGCGCTGATGGTGACGTACCTGGCGGCGTTCTTTGTGAGCGACGATGGGGTGGCAGTGAAGATGTTGTGGTGGACGCATACGCTGGCGCTGCTGGTGTTTTTGCCACTGATTCCGCATACGAAGCATCTGCACCTAGTGCTGAGTCCGCTGACGGTTTTTCTGAAGCGAGATGGCTTTGCGAAGATTCCGCCGTTGCATGGGGATGAAGATTTCGGCTTGGTGGCGGGCAAGGATATTACGCAACTGATTTCGTTACAAGCTTACAGTTGCGTGGAGTGTGGGCGATGCACGGAGCACTGCCCTGCCTCGACGACGGGCAAGGTGCTGAACCCGAAGGAGATTATTCTGGGGATGCGCGGGTATCTGAATGAGCTGGGGCCGACGAGTGAGGTGGGTCTGCTGGCGGAGTCGCGGCCAGAGACTACGTTTGGCACGACGCTGAGTATGGAAGCGGCATTTGAGTGCACGACCTGCGGTAGCTGCGAGTACCAGTGCCCGGTGGGAATACAGCATCTGCCTATCATCATTGGACTGCGACGTGGCGCGACGAATACGGGTGCGTGGGAAGACACGTATGGAACGAAGCTGTTTCTGGCGCTGGAGAAGAATGGCAACGCACTGGGGCTGAGTGCGATGGAGCGGGATAAATTTGTAACCAAACAAGGTTTTCCGATCTTTGACGGGACGCAGGAGTACTGCCTGTGGCTGGGATGCATGGGTGGGTATGACCCCAAGGGACGGGAGATCATTGCGGATTTTGCACGGGTGATGGACTACCTGGGGACGACGTTTGGGGTGCTGAAGAAGGAAAAGTGTACGGGCGATCCGGCGCGACGGCTGGGCAATGACCTGGTGTTTCAGAATCTGGCGGAGTTTGGACTGAAGGCGCTGGAGACGGCGAAGGTGCAGAAGATTGTGGCAATCTGCCCGCACTGTGTGCGCACGATTTCGAATGACTGGCGCGAGTTTGGGGTGGCACCGGAGATCGAGCATCATAGCGAGTTCATGGCTCGTCATAAGGATCGTCTGCCCAAACAGGGCGCGGCGATTGGGGCGGCGGGCGAGACGATTGTGTATCACGACCCGTGCTACCTGGGGCGGTACCGCGATGTGTATGAGGCTCCGCGAGAGGTTGTAACCATGGCAGGCACACTTGTGGAGGCTCCGCGGTCGCATGAGAAGAGCTTCTGTTGCGGTGCAGGTGGGGGCTTGGCGTTTCTAGGTGAGGAGACGGGTGAGCGAGTGAGCCATGTGCGGGTGGCAGAGTTGGCAGGGACGGGAGCGCAGGTGGTGGGCACGGCTTGTCCGTTCTGCAATACGATGTTTCGGGATGCGTTGAGTGAGATGGAGACGCGGCCACAGTTGTTGGATATTGCGCAGTTGACGGCGCGGGCTTTGCCGGTGAAGCAGGCGGCAGGCGATGGTGTTTAGGCGATAGGTTTTTTTGATCGCAGGATGGAAGAGCAACCGATGGACGGAGGAGTGTTGTGAAGATATTAGTGGCGGTGAAGCAGGTGCCGGAGCGGGATGCGCAGATTCGCGTGGCCGGGGATGGCAAGTGGATTGATGAAGGCGACTTGAGCTACACGATCAACGAGCCGGATGCGTATGCGCTGGAAGAGGCGCTGCAGTTGAAGGAGAAGAACGGCGGTGAGGTCGTAGTGATGTGCGCAGGGCCGGAGCGGGTGCTGAGCACGCTGCGGGAGGCGCTGGCGAAG
>DAICZO010000436.1 GCA_027311125.1 Acidobacteriaceae bacterium | reverse complement strand
CCGTTTTCGGCGCTGGACGTGCTGACGGCGGAGAATCTGCGCAGCGAGTTGCTGGAGCTGTGGCAGAAGAAGACGATCCCTACGCAGGCGATCTTTCTGGTGACGCACAATATCGAAGAAGCGGTGCTGCTGGCTGACCGGATTATTGTGCTGGGACGGAATCCGGGGCATGTGCGGACGGACTTCAAGGTGGCGATTGCGCATCCTCGGGACCGGAAGGCGACGGCGTTTACGCAACTGGTGGACTACATTTACAAGGTGCTGACGCAGCCGGATGCCAAGCCGCCGGCTCTACCGGAGACGCCGAGCGGGAAGAAGGTTCGGGATCAGCGGCAGATGCACTACCAGATGCTGCCGCATGCCCGTCCGGGCGGGATTGCGGGCTTGCTGGAGCTACTGCTGGACCACAATGGCAAGGATGATATCTACCGGCTGGCGGATGATCTGGCGTTCGAGATCGATGACCTGCTGCCGATTGTGGATGCTGCGCAGTTGCTGGGCTTTTTGACGGTGACAGAAGGCGATGCTGCGATCACGGCGACGGGGACGGAGTACGCGAACTCTGAGATTTTGCGGCAGAAGGAGTTGTTCCGGACAGCGGCGGTGACCAATGTGCTGCTGCTGCGGCAGATTGTCCGGGCGATTGAAGCCAAGAGTGATCGCTCCGTGCCGGAGGAGTTTTTCCACGACATGCTGGATGAACAGTTCAGCGAGGAGGAGACACTGCGGCAACTGGAGACGGCGATCAACTGGGGCAGGTATGCGGAGCTGTTCGACTTTGATGCCTCGCGGCGACGGTTTATCCAGACGGAGACGCTGCATGCGGAGAGCGATGCGATCTCCAGCGCGGAGATTGATGCATGAAGCATCTTCCGGGTGGGAGTGGCTATGCAGTTGGTCGGGAGACGCTGGCACGGTCGCAGGTGTTGCGACGGAGCTGGCCGTTTGTACTAGATCTGGTGGTGGCGACCATCGGACTGGCGGGTTTCTACTGCATTGTGCTGATTGCGAAGTTCTGGGCGGGGCCGCCGAATGTGCAGATGGTGGTTTCGCTGAGTCCGCGGGCACTGCCGCTGTATGCGTTTTACTCGGTGGTGCGGATTGGGCTGGCTTACCTGCTAAGCCTGGGATTTGCGATTGCGTATGGCTACACGGCCGCTTATTACAAGCGGGGTGAGGCGTTTCTGATTGCAGTGCTGGACATACTGCAGTCGATCCCGGTACTGAGCTTTTTGCCGGGAGTGATGCTGGCGATGGTGGGGCTGTTTCCGACACGGCATGTGGGGGTGGAGCTGGGTGCTATTGTGCTCATCTTTACGGGCGCGGTGTGGAACATGGCGTTCAGCTTTTATTCTTCGCTGAAGAGTATCCCGAAGGAGTTGATTGAAGCGACGGAGATCTATCGGTTTTCGCGGTGGCAGCGGCTGGTGCAGTTGGAGCTGCCGTATGCGGCGATCGGGCTGGTATGGAACTCGATCATGTCGGTGGCTGGAGCGTGGTTTTTCCTGATGGCGTGCGAGATGTTCCACTTCCGTTCGAATGACTTTCGTCTGCCGGGACTGGGATCGTACCTGCAGACGGCGGCGGATGCTGGCAACGGCCATGCGATTCTGTGGGGCCTATTGTCGATGGTGACGATCATTGTGGCGACGGACCAGTTGGTATGGCGGCCACTGATTGCATGGAGCGACAAGTTCAAGTTTGAACAGGTGGAGAGTTCGCAGCGGGTGGTGTCTCCGGTGCTGCACCTGCTGACACAGTCGAACGGGTTGAAGGCGTTGCGGCGGCATACGGTGGAGCCGCTGGGCGAGTTGATCTATGCGCGGCTGGCTACGCGGCGGGCGGCGGAGTTGGTCAAGCGAGGGACACAGGTGCGGGAGAGCTCCGGCCCGATGGGGTGGGTGGGATGGTTGGTGCTGGGTGCTACGGCGGTGGTGGTGCTACTGCTGGCGCGGCAGACGCTGGTGCTGATACGACCGGTGAATGGAGCGCAGTATCTACAACTACTGCAAGGGGCGGTGGCTACGTTTTTGCGGGTGAATTTGTCGCTGGCGCTGGCGGCGGCGTGGACGATTCCGGCTGGAGTGGCGATCGGCTTCCATCCTCGGCTGGCGAAGCTGGCGCAGCCGATGGCGCAGATTGCGGCTTCGATTCCGGCGACGGCGCTGTTTCCGGTGATTTTGCTGGCGTTGGTGCGGCTGGGTGGAGGCCTGGGGATTGGGTCGATCGCGCTGATGCTGCTGGGTACACAGTGGTACATCCTGTTCAACGTGATTGCGGGTGCGCTGGCGATTCCGAATGATCTAAAGGAAGTCGCGACGCTGTTTCGGTTTGGAACGTTGCAACGGTGGAAGACGGTGATTCTACCGGGGATCTTTCCGTTTCTGATTACCGGGATGGTGACGGCATCGGGTGGGGCGTGGAACGCGAGTATTGTGGCGGAGTACTTTCGGCTGAATAACCAGACATTGCAGACGGTGGGACTGGGAGCGCAGATCAGCGCAGCGACGGAGCAGGGGCAGTTTCCGATACTGCTGCTGGGGACGATCTTGATCTCGTTGATGGTGGTGACGACGAACCGGCTGGTATGGCGTCCGCTGTATCGGCTGGCGGAGACACGGTACAAGCTGGAGGGCTAGGACGGTGGGGGTATGTGCCTGACGGTGGGACCAGGCCTGGGGGTTGCGACTCGCTTCGGTTTCGGGGGATAGAAGGCGAAGATGATCGCTAGCAGCGGGGGCGCCAGCAGTACTCCCCAGAACGGGATGAGGATGCCGAGCGCGATGGGACCAAAGAAGGCTGCCCACCAGGGGACACGGGTGGTGCGGTGCAGGATGTAGGGAGCGATGACCAGACCTTCGAGCACAGCGATGAGGCCGTAGAGTCCAAGGACGAGGCCGAGACGCCATTCGTCGTGTCCGCTGAAGGCTACGGAGAGGACCGGTCCGATAAGGGCGATCATGGGGCCGAAGGTGGGGATGATCTGGAAGAGCCCGCCGAGAAGAGCCCAGAGTGGTGCGAAGGGTACGTGGATGAGTTCCAGACCGATGAACCAGAGGACGCCGACGATAAGGCCGTCAAGGGTGGCGGCGCGCCACCACTCCAGCAGGGCGCGGCCAGCGGTGCTGAGATGCTGGAGGGAGCGGCGAGGCGGCTTAGGGTTGGGGCTGGATGGTTGCGTGGACTGCATGAACTCCCTTCTGCGGTAGCACCAACCGTGAGCGGTGGTGCGGCATCTCAGTAAGAAGGTACACGGAAGTTTTGATGCAGGTGAATTGGATACGGTGGGCACAGTTTTGCCAACGGATTTGCAAGCACCCGGGAGAGCTACGATGGCAGTGATGATGCAGGCGTTTTACTGGGATTGTCCTCGGCATGACAACAAGGAACATGAGTGGTGGAATTTTGTTGCGGAACGAGTTGAGGACCTGGGTAAGGCAGGGATCGACGCACTATGGCTGCCACCGGTATCCAAGGCTTCGGAGCATACGTCGATGGGCTACGACCCGTATGACTACTTTGACCTGGGGGACTTTGACCAGAAGGGTGGAACGAAGACCTGGTATGGGAATCGTGAGGAGTTGGTGGCTCTGATTGCCAAGGCCCATGCGAACGGTATCGGGCTGTATGCAGATATGGTGCTGAACCATAACTCTGGCGCGGATGAAGAAGAGGTGAACCCACTGGACGGGCAGAAGCGATGGACGAAGTTTTCCCCGAAGAGCGGACGGTTTGCGCGGGACTGGAACTGCTTTCATCCGAGCCGATATGAGCAGGTGATGATGGAGGGCGAGCACTTTGCCGGGTTTCCCCACCTGTGCCACCGGAACCCCGCCGTGTATACGGCGATGTTTGAGTATTCGCGGATGTTGATTGAAGAGCTGGGCTTTGACGGCTTCCGTTTCGACTTTGTGAAGGGCTTTGGCGCCTGGATCATTGGACTGCTGGCAAAGTACCGGTACGTGAAGGATGGTGCGGAATTTGCGCCATTTGTGGTGGGCGAATACTGGTCGGGGAGCGAGGATATCGACGCGTGGCTGGAGCGGGTGAACCAGTTGACCGACACGCAGATTGCGGCGTTCGACTTCCCATTGCGTTACAAGCTGAAGGGCGTGTGCGATACGCCTCACTACGATCTGCGGAACCTGACGGATGGTGGATCGGTGGTGATGAAACGTCCGATGCATGCGGCAACGTTTGTGGACAATCACGATATGGGGGAGGACACGATCGTGAACGATAAGCTGATGGCTTACTCGTTCATTCTGGTGCATGAAGGGTATCCGTGTATCTTCTGGTACGACTACTACAACAACGGATTGGCTCGTCCGGGGACGGCGAATGGGATTGATGCGCTGATCCGGGCGCACAAGCGGTTTGCAGGGGGCGACTCGGAGATACTGCACGCCGATCCTGATCTGTACATTATGCAGCGGGTGGGCTGGAAGGACGATACAACGACGCAACCCGGGCTGGTCTATGTACTGAATAACCTGGGGGATAAGTGGTCGGGGA
The DNA here is from genome assembly GCA_027311125.1 of Acidobacteriaceae bacterium. Classification (GTDB taxonomy): domain Bacteria; phylum Acidobacteriota; class Terriglobia; order Terriglobales; family Acidobacteriaceae; genus Edaphobacter. The sequence goes on along the minus strand of DAICZO010000436.1, from coordinate 209 downwards.
CTTCGGTGCAGACGAAGTGGGCCAACCAGCGGTTTGTGCCGATTGCGTGGGACGGGCACGACGAGGCATGGCCGGACACGCGCACCACCGACGGCGACGGCAACGCCGAGTTCCCTGCGCCGCCGCGCGGCTACGCCATCTACGTCCCTGCGTAGCGCGCACGGTCCCGGCATAACGCGTGAGCGGCTTTTGCGGGCCCTCTCGCCGCC
>DAICZO010000431.1 GCA_027311125.1 Acidobacteriaceae bacterium | reverse complement strand
GAGGTAGAGGGTGTAGCCGTAGAAGCTCTCGACGGAGAGTCGCACCTGGAGGTCCTGAATCTCCTGCTCGATCTCGGAGGGGGAGAGGACGGACGGATCACCGGTGCGGGTGAGATAGGCAACGCAGCGATGCTGGAGTGGGATGGCTTCCTGGTAAGCGGTGAGGGAGCTGTGGAGTGCGTCGTATTCGAGCGTGTCGTCGGCGACTTCGGCGCGCGGGAGCAGATCGAGGACGCCGGTCTCTGCGGCAGTGGACCAAGCGGCCGTGAGTGGCTCCGCGATGCCAATGGGCCAGACGAGCACTCCGGGAAGAGCGCTTAAGGGAGCTCCAGGATGAGCCTTGAGGTAGAGAAAGATGCGCAGGTTATTATGCAGTTGGGCCTCGGCGACGAGGTGTGCCTTGATGTTTTTATGGAAGCGCACGATATTTTCCTGGCGCTCTTCGTCGAGGGCGCGGCGTACTTCGGCGACCTGGTGGCGATGGTGGAAGAACTCGACTGTCTGTTCAAGTCCGACGGCGATAAGGAGGCCGACGACGATGGTGGCGATGTGGATGAAGAAGTCTTTCCAGGTGTGGGCGGCTTGGTGGGGCGGGTGTACGTCGAGCATGGTGTCTCCGAGGTTAGGGTTCGCGATTATTGTGCCCCATGTCTCAAAGGCGAGACATGGAGCACCTGGCAGGTGGCGTTAGTGACCGTTCAGGTGTAGCGTGACCTGGCCTTTGGCCATGACGGAGCGGGCGTGGTTGGCGGTTTGTTGGTAGGTGCTGATGGCGAGCAGCAGTGCGTCCTGCTCGGCAGGGCTGAGCTGGGTGGGGCTGGGGTGGAGATGGACGAGCGCCAGCACGCGATAGCGCGCGTCGAAGACCTGGTGGGAGACGTCGATGGTGGTGGTGTTGCTGAAGTCGATGCGGGAGAGGTAGCTGGCGCGAGCGGGGGGCAGCAGGCTGAGAGTGCCGTTATCGCGAGCGGAAGCCCAGACGGCGTTGTTGGGGGCGAGCCAACTGGGAGTGGGGTCGAAGTCGATATAGGTAAATGGAGTCTTGCCGTGCGTGGCGCGAGAGGATTCGAGGGCGGCCTTGTTTTGCTCCTCGATCTGGACGATGTGCTCCATGATGGCGGTGTCGTCGCGCAGGATGGTGAGGTTTTTGTCGATTTCGCGGTTGAGCGACTCTTCGAGTTGGCGCTCCTGCTCGCGGTGGTGGAAGTGCTCGACGGTCTGTTCGAGGCCGATGGCGATGAGTAGGCCGATGACGATGGTGGCGATGTGGATGAAGAAGTCTTTCCAGGTGTGGGCGGCTTGGTGGGGCGGGTGTACGTCTAGCATGGGTGTCTCCTGGGACGAGAAGTGGTTTTAGTGCTGAGCAGGCTGGGTGCTGTCGTGGGCGAGCGGGTGGGTGGCGTAGGATCTGGCGCTGGCTCGCTCGATGGCGCGCTGCTGATAGGGATACATGGCTTCAAGGGAGTCTACGTGATCGATGATGGCTTCGAGCGCTCCCTGCAAGATTGCGAGGCGAAAGTGGAAGTTGTCGTTGGCCTGCTGGGTCTGACTGTAGGCGTAGAGGAGGTCATCCACCTGGGACTGGGTGAGGTGAAGAGGTGCGGTAGGGTTGGGTGGAACGTGAGCGCGCAGGAGGGTGCTGGCGAGAATGGCGGTGACTCTGCCGGTCTCGATCTCGGCTGCCTGTTCGAAGCCTCCGGCGAGATCGAGGCGCGCGTAGACCTTCGCGGTTTCGGGCGGAAGCAGGGCGATGGTGCCGCCGGCGGTGGCGACGGTCCAGGTGCCACGCGAGGGAGAGATGAGCATGCCGTCAGAGCCGGCGGGCAGAGCGACACGATCGGCGGGCAGGGTCACGAGCGCGTCTCCATGGGCGGCGGTGGCCGACTGGAGAGCGTGAATGCAGGCGTCGAGGTAGTCGTGGCGAGCAGCAGAGTACTGGAGTTGCATGGTCACGAGTTGGAGATTGCGCTCGGACTCCCGGTGCATTTGATCTTCGAGGTATTCGCGCTGATGGTGGTGGTGCAGGGCTTCGACGGATTGCTCGAGGCCGACGGCGATGAGCAGGCCGACGCAGATGGTGGCGATGTGGATGAAGAAGTCTTTCCAGGTGTGGGCGGCCTTGTGGGGCGGGTGTACGTCTAGCACTATTGCTCCTTATCGTCCTGTGTGTCGATGGCGTTTAAACGCTGCATGGCTTGTTCCCACTCGTCGACATCGTTGAGGTGGTGGACTTCGTTGAGCAACACTCCGCGAACGCCGAAGAAGGGTGTGTCGTCGGGAAAGTCCGGGTAGCGGACGACCACGCCGTGCTGCAGCCCGATGATCGTGGCGCTGCGAATGCGGACCTCCTTCAGGTCGTTCCATGCATCGACCAACTGCAACGGAGTCTGCTCCTGCAGGGGGCCGTTGATCGTCACTCCGCGCAACCGGGCGATGTATGTGGTGAGTTGATCCTGCTCGGAGTTGATTCGCTGCAGTCGAGCATAGAGTTCATGGTCAGCCTTCACCTCGCGCGGCGGCATATAGTCAAACACTTCGCTGCCATGCGCGGTCTGCCAGGCGGCGTCGCTGTAGGGCACGCTGGGGAAGACGATGTAATTCGGGTGAGGCGGCCACTGCGAGGAGGGTGCATGGGGGTGCAGACGTAGCCAAGTGAGGAGGTCGCCCTCCTGCTTGAGGTTGGGCGCAAACTGCTCGAGATTCTCCTCGAGCAGCTGAAAGCGTTGCCGGTTTAGCATACGCTCGTGCTGCAGCTCGCGTCGTGTTTCGGCGACCTGGCGCTGGTGATGGACATATTCAACCGTTTGTTCTAAACCAATGGCGATGAGCAGGCCAACCACGATGGTGGCGATGTGGATGAAGAAGTCTTTCCAGGTGTGGGCGGCCTGGTGGGGCGGGTGTACGTCTAGCATGGGTTTGTCCTTTTAGGATTTGAGGGTTTCGCTCATTGGATTGGCTTGGTGGATTTTGAGGTGACCTGGTCGCGTGCGGCATCTTCGGCGTCGATCTCGCGGACCATCTTGGCGAGGTCTAGTCGGTGGGAGGCGCGGACTTCGGTCAGGACTTTCCAGTCTGCCGGAGACAGCGCTTGTTGATCGATCAACTCTTTTCCGAGGACGAGATTGAGTTCTCCGGAAAAATCGACCATCTGGTTTCTCAGGACCAGCAGCTTCTCAAACGAATCCGTCACCAGCGCGCGAAGCTCGGTCAACTGCGCTTCTGACATACGGGAGAGGTCGGGTGATCGTGGAGATTGGATATCAGAGAACTGGAAGGCGAATGAGTTCACTGCATTGCGCGCTGCGCTGCTTAGTTCGAGATGCTTATCGATGACGCTCTTGCGCCAGGAGACTACACCGTAGGCACGCCGGAGGCCTTCGGGCAGCAGGGTAAGCCGCCCGTCGGCTTTGGCCGCCTCCCAGATGGGAGTGAGGATGACGATCGTATCTGAGGCCGGCAAGCCCCGACCAGTGCTTGAGGCGAAGTCAGCCCGAGGAGGCGGGTTCAGCTTGCCATGACTTGAAATTCTGAGGCTAAGATCTTTGCGCAGGGCCAATTGGAATTTCAAGGCGGTGTCGTACTTGTCGATGTCGATCTTGGCGTTGCGCTGGATAATTTCTGATTCTGTGTGAAGTTCCTGCTCGAGTTGATGCCGCTCGTGCTGGCGGTGGATCGCCTCCACGGTTTGTTCGAGGCCAACGGCGATGAGGAGGCCGATGACGATGGTGGCGATGTGGATGAAGAAGTCTTTCCAGGTGTGGGCGG
>DAICZO010000421.1 GCA_027311125.1 Acidobacteriaceae bacterium | reverse complement strand
ACTGCGGTAAAAGCGCACGCACGGATGCTTTCCCGGCAGGCAAATTTGTCAAGCGGCCACTTATACTGGCAGGGTGAGTCTCCTCTTTGTCGTTGGCTTCAGCCTGATCCTCGGACTACTGTTCGGCAGTTTTTTGAACGTGTGCATTGCCCGTCTACCTGGTCACCAGAGCGTAGTCTCGCCGCGATCCCACTGCACCCGATGCCAGCACACGATTCGCTGGTACGACAACGTACCCATCGTGAGCTGGCTGGTGTTGCGGGGACGCTGCCGCGACTGTCATGAGCCGATTCCCTGGCACTATCCGCTGGTAGAGTTGGCCACCGGCTTGTGGTTTGTGCTGGCAGGGTTGCGGATCTATAGCGATTACTCGGTTTATTTTCTGGGTGCCAATGCTTCCGGCTCGGTGGGCGGATTTCTATCGCACCTGACGGATGACCTGGGCTTTGCCACGCTGGGTTTTCTGCTGATCGGACTGGTAGTGATGGATTGGCAGACCCAGTTGCTGCCGGATGCCTTTACCGTGACCGGAACTGCGATCGGCATGTTGCTGCTATGTATTCGTGCGGTGTTTCTGGGGCCGCATGAGGGCGATGTCATCTTGAATACGACCCATCAGCTACGGATGAGCAGTCCGGGCAGTCTGGGGGTGCACGGTAATATTTTTGTCACCGGGACCGAGAGCCTGCTGTACGGACGGGTAGTGGCGGTGGCTGCTGCTGCTGGTCTGCTGTACCTGATTCGGTGGGGTTATGCGCGAGTACGCCACCGTGAGGGCCTGGGACTGGGCGACATCAAGCTGATGGCGATGATGGTGGCGTTTTTGGGATTTGCGCCGGGAATGCTGGCGTTGCTGCTGGGAACGGTGGGCGCGAGCGTGTATGGGATGCTGTTGCTGGCGCGAGGCAAAGCGGGAGTGGCCTCTCGGCTGCCGCTGGGAACTTTCCTTTCGGTGGGTGGGATGATTGCCGCGGTGTACGGTAATCGCCTGATTGAGCAATACTTAGCACTGCTTCGATAATCAGCCAGCCAGCCGTTCGCTGCTTGACACTTGTCAGCCGCAATCTTAGAGTCGAAGATGGCGATGCAAACATATCCCTACATCTGGAATTATCTTCCGCTGGTCTTGCAAGTTCTAGCCGCTCTTGGACTAGCCTGCGGCATGGTGGGAGTCTCTTTTCTCATCGGCAAGCATAAAAACTCTCGCACCAAGGCTGGCGCCTATGAGTGCGGCATGGACCCGGTAGGCGATGCGCGCGGACGTTTTTCGGTGCGTTTCTACATGGTGGCCATGTTGTTCATCCTATTCGACGTGGAAGCGGTGTTCATGCTTCCGTGGGCGGTGATCTTCAAGCGTCTTCCGGAGATAACTGGCTCGAAGATGTTTGGGTTTTACGAGATGCTGGTGTATCTCGGCTTCGTAGCGGTTGGTCTGTTCTATGTCTGGAAGAAGGGCATTCTTGACTGGGCCAACGACAAGGGAGACCTCTAGTATGTACGACCCCGCCTCCGCTGTTCGCGGTACTGAAGCCGTCTTCGCGGCCTACCCCGAAGTACCCGCCGTGGTTGCTCTGAAAGATCTGGCGATCGATGCCAAGTATGACCGGGCCGAGCTGACCATTACTGTCGCGCGCGAGAATCTGGTTGCGGCTGGACGTGCGGTTCAGGCTGCGGGATATAACTTTCTGGAAGATGTAACGGCGGTGGACTGGTACCCTTCCGAGCCTCGGTTTCAGATCACGTATCACATTTTGTCGCACAGTCTGAAGGCGCGTATCCGGCTGCATGTGCGGCTGGATAGCGGGGATGCCTCGGTGGATACGATGACCGCGGTATGGCCCTCGGCGAACTTCTACGAGCGCGAAGTATTCGATCTCTTCGGTGTCCACTTTGGTGGTCATCCCAACCTCCGCCGCATCATGATGCCTGAGGACTGGCAAGGCCATCCTCTGCGTAAGGACTATCCCGTGGAGGGCTACCGCTAATGGCACCCCTTGCCGCCCCTGAGCTTCAGATTCCTGGAGTAGAAGACGTAATAGCCGACGCCGCGCGCCACAATGGATCGGACCCGACCAAAGACCACACCATGGTCATCAACATGGGTCCTCAGCACCCCTCTACCCACGGCGTGCTTCGCCTGGTGCTGGAGATCGATGGCGAGTCGGTCGTCGCGCTGGCCCCGGATATCGGCTATCTGCACACTGGTATTGAGAAGACCTGCGAGGCGAAGTTCTACCAGCAGGTGGTGCCGCTGACCGATCGCATCGACTACCTCTCGCCGATGTCCAACAACCTGTGCTACTGCCTGGCGGTTGAGAAGCTGCTGGAGTTGGAGATTCCGGAGCGTGCCCAGTACCTGCGCGTGCTGTTGAACGAGTTGACCCGCATCCAGTCGCACCTGGTATGGCTGGGGACGCATGCCATGGACATTGGCGCGCTGACGGTGTTTCTGTACTGCTTCCGCGAGCGCGAAGAGATTCTGCGCATCTTTGAGGGCGTTGCCGGACAGCGGATGATGACCAGCTACTTCCGCATTGGCGGCGTCAGCCTGGAGCCACCCACCGACTTCTACGAGCGAGTCCGTAACTTTTTGAAGATGATGCCGGAGAAGATTCAGCAGTACGAGAATCTGCTGACGGGCAATCCAATCTGGATGGGTCGCCTGAAGGGCATTGGCTACCTGTCGGCTGCGGATGCGATTGCGCTGGGTGTGACTGGGCCTCCGTTGCGCGCTTCGGGCGTGGACTGGGACCTGCGTCGCGATATGCCGTACAGCGGCTACGACAAGTTCCAGTTCAAGGTGCCGGTCTCTCAGGAAGGTGACGTGTGGGCCCGGTACGTGGTCCGCATGGAAGAGATGCACGAGTCGGTCAAGATTGCGCAGCAGGCTTTGGACGGGATGCCTTCGGGCCGGATCGTTGCGGACGCACCGAAGATCATTCTGCCGGATCGTGAACAGATGAAGACGCAGATGGAGTCGTTGATCCATCACTTCAAGATCGTCACGGAAGGCTTTGGCGTACCGGCGGGCGAAGTGCTGCAGGCGATTGAATCGCCCCGCGGCGAGATGGCGTATTACGTGGTGTCGGACGGAACGGCCAAGCCGTACCGGGTGCACATGCGCAATCCGTCATTCGCAACGTTGCAGGCGCTGGAGACGATGTGCAAAGGCCGGTTGCTGGCCGACGTGGTCGCAGTGATCGGCTCCATCGACATCGTGCTTGGTGAGATTGACCGGTAAGCAAGAGATTTTGGCCGGGGCAGTGGCGGTTGTGGCTTTGAGCGCAGGACAGGGCTTTTTGCCCCTGAGGTATGGATTGATCGACGAACGACTCCACATCGAACTCTGGACATCGTTCGCCTCGCAGCTTCGCAGTTATGCGGCGGCCCATGGACTTAACAGCCGTCATCATGCAGTGGTTGAAGTAGGCAGCAACGAGATTCTGCTTCGCGTCAACACCCGCTGGCTCCGTTTTACGCCCAGTGAAATGACCGAGGACAACGATCGATCGCAACCGTTCCACATCAACGAGGATGGAACGATCACGATCGGCCCAGTAACGGAAGACATGGACTTTACAGCCGAACGGCTGACGCGGGAGCTAATGCAGTGAGTACAGTTACCAACACCATCTTCTCGCCGGAGCTAGCAGCGCGCTTCGACCATCTCGTTACGATCTATCCGGTGAAGCGCTCGGCGCTGGTACCGATGCTGCTGTATGCGCAGGATGAGATCGGGTATGTCTCGGACGCGGCGGTGTCGGAGATTGCCGTGCGCATCGGCATCAACGATCTGGAAGTGCGCAATGTGCTGAGCTACTACTCCATGCTGCGGACCAAGCCAGCGGGCAAGTACAACGTGCAGGTGTGCACCAACATCTCCTGCATGCTACGCGGCGGTTACGGGATTTTGGACCACTGCAAGAAGACACTGGGCATAGGCCACAAAGAGACCACGGCGGATGGTACGTTCTCGCTGGAAGAGGTCGAGTGTATTGGGGCGTGCTGCTGGGCGCCGGCCATGCAGGTGAACTATGACTTTCATGATGAACTTACCCCTGAGAAGGTCGACGTTGTACTGCAGCAGTATCGCGATGGTCAGGGAAAGGATGTGAAGTAGATGCCAACGCTTGTCAGTCATCCCGATGAAGTGAAGATCGTATCGCGCCGCTTTGGCCAGGGCGCGGCGGATATTGAGAAGTACATCGAACTCGATGGATACAAGGCAGTGCAGTTGGCGATCTCCCAGGGTGCGGAGATGTCGAACTGGATCATCAACACGATGAAGGCCAGCGGACTGCGCGGCCGTGGTGGAGCGGGCTTCCCTACCGGCATGAAGTGGTCGTTCGTGCCCAAGGTCTCCGAGAAGCCAAAGTACGTGCTGGTGAATGGCGACGAGTCAGAGCCAGGTACCTGCAAAGACCATGTGATCTTTCTGCACGATCCGCACTCGGTAATTGAAGGAACGATGATTGCGGGGCTGGCCATCGGCTCCAAGCTGGGCTTTATTTATCTTCGCGGCGAGTACCGCTACCTGCTGAAGCAGGTGGAGAAGGCGGTCGCGGATGCGTATGCCAAGGGCTTTCTGGGCAAGAATATCTTCGGCTCCGGCATTGACTTTGACATCATTACGCAGACGGGCGCGGGCGCGTATGAAGTGGGCGAAGGGTCAGCGCTGATGGAGTCACTGGAAGGCAAGCGCGGAGTGCCGCGCATCAAGCCTCCGTTCCCGGCGGTGGTGGGTCTGTACGGTGGACCGACGGTGATCAACAACGCCGAGACGATCGCGAATGCGCCGCATATTCTGCTGATGGGCGGCGAGGCGTATGCGAAGCTGGGCACGGAACGCAATGGCGGGACGCGGCTGTTTGGTATCTCCGGCCATGTGGAGCGGCCGGGCGTGTATGAACTGCCCATGGGCTACAGCCTGCGCAAGGCGATCTATGAAGTCGCAGGTGGCATCAAGGACGGCAAGAAGCTGAAGGCCGTGGTGCCTGGCGGGTCTTCGTGCCCGGTGCTGACGGCGGATGAGATCGACGTAGGCCTGGACTTCGACCAGATGGGCAAGGCTGGGACGATGCTGGGATCCGGCGGGATCGTGGTGCTGGATGAGACGGTGTCGATCGTGGAGTTTGCGATGCGCGTGATCAGCTTCTACCAGCATGAGTCGTGCGGATGGTGTATTCCCTGCCGCGAAGGAACGGACTGGATCAAGAAGACCCTGACGCGGGTGTACAACGGCGGCGGCAGCAAGAAGGATGTCGACAACGTGCAATACCTGGCCGAGAACATGATGGGCCGGACGTTCTGCCCGCTGGGTGATGCCGCGGCGATGCCGACACTGGGCTTTGTGAAGAAGTTCCGCAAAGAGTTTGAAGACTACATTGAAGGCCATAAGGCCGGAACCACACTGATTACGGTGGAGCAGTTGGTTGGAGCAGGACACTAATGGCTGACGTAACCCTAATCGTAGACGGCAAACAAATCACCGCACCGGCAGGTACGCTGCTGATTGAGGCCTGCAAGTCGGCTGGCATTGAGATTCCGGCGTTCTGCTATTACCCGGGACTCTCGCTGCAGGCTGCGTGCCGCATGTGCGTGGTGCGGATTGAGAAGCAGCCTAAGCTGGCGACCGCATGTACGACGACCATCGCCGAGGGCATGGTGGTGCAGACCGAGACTCCGGAGATTGCACAGGCCCGCAAGGCCACGCTGCAACTGCTGCTTGGCAACCACCCGCTGGATTGTCCCGTGTGCGACGCGGGCGGCGAGTGTGAACTGCAGGACATGACCTTCAAGTACGGCGCGGCAGAGAGCTTCTATGCGGAACCCAAGAACCACCGCGAAGAGCAGAAGTGGTCGCCGGTGGTGTACTTTGACCGGCCACGCTGCATCCTGTGCTATCGCTGCGTGCGCATGTGCGGCGAGGGCATGGACGTGTTCGCGCTGGGCATCCAGAACCGCGGCAGCTCGGCGGTGATTGCACCGAACGTTCCGGCGCAGCTCTCCCCGGACGATCTGGCCCATGTGGACTGCGAGCAGTGCGGCATGTGCATCGATGCCTGCCCGGTGGGCGCGCTGACCTCCGGCACCTATCGCTACAAGACCCGGCCGTGGGAGATGAACCACGTTGCCACCGTCTGCACGCACTGCGGCGATGGCTGCAAGACAACGCTGGGCGTTCGCAGCACGTCCGATGGCAGCGAGATTGTGCGTGGCGACAACCGCGACAAGTCCGGCATCAACAACGACTTTCTGTGCAACAAGGGCCGCTATGCCTTCGACTTTGCCAATCACGAAGAGCGCATCACCCAGCCACTGGTTCGGCAGGCGAATGGCGAGCTGAAGCCGGTCTCCTGGGAGATTGCGCTGGACCATGTAGGCAAGAAGCTGCGGGAACTTCGCGACACCCGCGGGGGCAACACCATCGGCGTGATTGGCGGCAATCGCCTGACCAACGAAGAGGCGTACCTGCTGCAGAAGTTTGCCCGGACGGTGCTGCACACGAACAACATTGACCATCACCGCACGGCGGACTACGTCACGTTTGCGCAGTCGCTGGTGGGCCATGGCGACCGGACGGCTTCGCTGCACTACACGCTGAAGGCTCCGGCTGTGCTGATTGTTGGGGGCGACCCGACGGTGCAGGCTCCGGCCACCGCCTGGAACCTGCGCACCAACGTTCGGCTGAACCGGGCCAAGCTCTATATCGCCAACTCGGCTGAGATCAAACTTCGTCGTCAAGCCAAGGCGTTTCTGCAGCTTGCTCCTTTTGGCTACAACGCGCTGGCAGCTTACCTTGCCGGTGACGAGGGCGCTGCTCTGAGCGCGACTGCGGACACGGCGGCTCTGAGCAGCTTCCGCGAGGCGGTGAAGGCGGAAGAGAACCTGCTGATCC